>JBOFDB010000413.1:0-2849 GCA_051646545.1 Sphingomonas sp. | reverse complement strand
CGCTGCTCTACCAGCTGAGCTAAACCGGCATGCCGTCCCCATGCGTCAGATGCAGCCGAAGGTCCAGCCCTCGGTTGCGGCGAGGATGGGGGACAGCGGGGCAGGGCGCCACAGCGATGGCGTATCGGCGACGGCGCGCAACCAGGCGCTCGTCAGCAGGGCATCGCTTTTATGATCGTCGATCGCGCCATGGCCGAGGATGGGATCACTGGCGATGGCGGGGTGAGTCAGCGCGGCGTTGAGGGCCTCCATCGTCACCATCTTGGTCCGCCCCTTGGCGCGACCGGCGGCGAGCGCGGCGATGCTGGTGTAGATTTCGACAATCAGCGAGCCCTGGCGCGGCAACGGATCGAACGGCCAGATGGGCAGCCGGTCCTGCACGCGGTGGAGAACGCGCATGCCGGTCAGGCTCGATTTTCCCACTTGCGCGGCGCCGACCAGGTTGAGGTTGCTATAGGGGTTAAGGCCTTGTTCGCGCTGGGCAAGCTCGGTCACGCGCAATCGCCCCGCCCCGCCCGGATGACGATCCCCCAGCCGCCCGCCATGGCGGCGGAAATGCCGTGCGACTTCAGGATGATCGACGAAGCTGGACACGGCGAGATGCGGGTCGTTGGCGGAAATCCGTTCGACGCTTGCCCATAAAGCGCGGGCGTCGGGCGGGCTATCCCGCCAACCGGGGAAATAGGCGCCATGATCGGCAAAGGGCAGGGCAGGGCCAAGGTCCAGCCCAACCAGCGTGTCGGCCGGCATGTCGCGCGTCAACCACTCGACGATTTCCAGCCGACTCCAGACATGTCCAGGCCGCACCAACACGGGCGCCGCCGAACCCCGCGTACACATCGCCACCGCAATGCCGCGCAGCCGTTCGCCCACCGCCCCAGACCAGTCGATCGCGGCAAAATGCTGGAAATGAGTCACGTCGGCTTGCGCGCGCGCGTTTTCGGTCGTGCCGCCGTCCAGTCGCGGGATTGCGCGATCATCGCGCGGACGCGATCGGGATCGGGCGCGTCGTAGCGACACAGAACCGCCGGCCACCCCTGATAATGCGGGCTTTGCCAGAAGCTGGCGGGATCGGTTTCCTTGAGCAGCTCGATCGTATCGAGGTCGAGTGCCAGCACGAATGAGGTTGCCGGCTCATGCCCCACGTTCAGGAACGCGCGACCGTTTGACGTCACTTTCACGGCGTCCTGGCCATAATGCGTGCCGCGTTCAGTCTCGGGCAGCGACAGGGCAAAAGCGACGGCGTCTTCCCAACCGAACATCAGCCGTTTTCCCGCCGCCCGCGCCGAAGATCATCCCAATAGGCCAGCCGTTCGCTGATCTTGCGTTCAAAGCCGCGATCAACCGGGGTGTAGAAGGTGGCTGGCGACATGCCCGCTGGCCAGTAATCGGCGCCGGAAAAGCCCTGATCCGTGTCGTGATCATAGGCATAGCCCTTGCCATAGCCGATGTCCTTCATCAGCCGCGTCGGCGCGTTCAGAATATGGGCGGGGGGCATCAGCGATCCCGTTTCCTTTGCCGATTGCCACGCCGCTTTCTGCGCGCGATAGGCCGCATTGGATTTGGGCGCGGTCGCGCAATAGAGGCACGCCTGCACAATCGCGAGTTCGCCTTCGGGCGATCCCAGAAACTCATAGGCATCCTTGGCGGCGAGGCACTGGACCAGCGCTTGCGGGTCGGCAAGGCCGATATCCTCGCTCGCAAACCGGGTAATGCGCCGCAGCACGTAGAGCGGCTCTTCGCCAGCGACGAGCATTCGCGCGAGATAATAAAGCGCGGCTTGCGGGTCCGATCCCCGCAGCGACTTATGCAGCGCGGAGATGAGATTGTAATGCCCCTCGCGATCCTTGTCATAGACCGCGACGCGGCGCTGGAGGAACTGGCCCAGCCCCGCAGGGTCGAGCGGCGCGTCAAAGCTCACCGAAAACAGCGTCTCCGCCTGGTTGAGCAGAAAGCGACCATCGCCATCCGCGCTCGCGATCAGGGCGTCGCGCGCATCGGGGGTAAGGGGCAGGGGACGGCCCATTTCCGCCTCGGCACGGTCCAGCAACTGGCCAAGCGCGGCAGCATCGAGCCGGTGGAGGATCAGCACTTGGGCGCGGCTGAGCAGCGCGGCGTTGAGCTCGAAGCTCGGATTTTCCGTCGTCGCGCCGACCAACGTCACCGTGCCGTCCTCGACAAAGGGCAGGAAACCGTCCTGTTGCGCGCGATTGAAGCGGTGGATTTCGTCCACGAACAACAGCGTGCGCTGGCCCGCGCGGGCGTGGTCCTTTGCCTCGGCGAACGCTTTCTTGAGGTCGGCGACGCCCGAGAAAACCGCCGAAATCGCGACGAAGCGCAGACCCACCGCATCGGCAAGCAGCCGCGCGATCGTCGTCTTGCCGGTGCCGGGCGGCCCCCACAGGATGATCGAGGAAAGCCGGCCGGCCGCGACCATCCGCCCGATCGCGCCGTCGGGCCCGGTCAAATGCGATTGGCCGACGACATCGCTCAAGGCTACGGGCCGCAGGCGGTCGGCCAGCGGGGCCGTCGCCGATGCGGCGGGCGCCGGTTCAGGGTCAGCGGCGAACAGATCGGCCATCGCCGCCAAGATAGGCTGCGCGAAAAATATTTGCAGCCCCACCTTGCATCGACCCTTTCAAGATATATCTTCGCTGCATCATGAAACACGGAGAACACATCATGTTTTACACTTATCGCGGCCATGGCTGCGGTCCCAAGGGCATGCATGGCGGCTCGCGCCGCTGGGGTCCGTTCGAAGTTCGCTGGGAAGCGAGCGAAGCCGGTCCCGGTGGGCGCGGCGGTCGTCGCCGCATGTTCGATGGCGGCGAATTGCGCCTCATCCTGCT
>JBOFDB010000163.1:0-1697 GCA_051646545.1 Sphingomonas sp. | reverse complement strand
GGCGCAGATTGCCGGGCGCGCCGGGCGGCATCAGCGCGACGGCACTTTCGGCGCGCTGAGCGAGGATGGGCCGGGCGCGTTTACCGCCGATGAGATCGAGGCGATCGAGGACCATCATTTTCCGCTGCTCGAGAAGCTGTATTGGCGTGAGGGCGACCCCGATCTCAGCTCGGTCGATGCGCTGATCGCCGATCTTGAGCGGCGCCCCGATCATGCCGTGCTGAAACCCGCGCCCGAGGCAATCGATCTTGCGGTGCTGAAGCGGCTGGCGGCCGAGGAGTGGGTGCGCGCCCGCAGCCGATCGCGCGCGATGGTGGCGCGGCTATGGTCGGCGTGCAGCGTGCCCGATTTCCGCAAGACCGGCGCCGACGCCCATGCCCGTTTCGTGGCCAAGCTGTTTGATCCATTATCGAGCGGCAAGGGCCATATCCCGCACGATTGGTTCGCCGCCGAGCTGGCCCGGCTCGACAACGTCCAGGGAGATGTCGAGACGATTGCCGGGCGCATCGCTGCGGCGCGAAGCTGGGCCTATATCGCGCACCGCGCCGACTGGCTGGCCGAACCGGCGCATTGGGCGGCGCAGACCCGGGCGCTGGAAGAGCGCCTGTCCGACGCGCTGCACGCCTCGCTCACCCAGCGTTTTGTCGATAAGCGCACGACCATGTTGCTGCGGCAGATTGGTGCGGATGCGCGCGCGCTGCCGGTAACGATCGCGGCGGATGGCGAGGTGCTGGTTGAGGATCACGCGATTGGCCGCCTCGACGGGTTTCGCTTCACCGTCGATGCGCGAGCGGGCCATGCCGACAAGAAGCTGCTGCTGGCGGCGGCCGAGCGTCGGCTGGGCGTCGAACGCGGGCGGCGCGGCGAGGCATTGGCGGCGGCGGCAGACGACGCGCTGGCGCTGGCGGACGATCCGGCGGGCCCCGTCATCCTCTGGCAGGGCCATCGCGTGGCCAGGCTGAACGCGGCGCCCAACGGCCTTGCCCCGCACGTGGCGCTGGATCGCGCGCTCGATTGCCTCGCGCCCGCGCAGCGCAATGCGATCCGTGCGCGGCTGCAGGACTGGCTGACGGCGATGTTGGCGCGGCATGTGCCGGGCCTTGTCGCGCTGGCGGCGATGGCGCGCGATGCCCAGGCAAGTGGGGCCGCGCGCGCGGTGGCGGCGGCAATGGTCGCGGGCAATGGCGTCGTTGCCCGTGCCAGCATCGACGAAGCGATCGCCAGCCTTGATGCCGAGACGCGGCGCCGACTGCGCAAGGCGGGCGTGACGATCGGCACGCTCGACCTGTTCGACGCGCGGCTGTTGAAGGGGCGCGGCGCGGCATGGCGCCGGGCGTTGCAGGAAATGCGCACGCCGGGCAGCGCAGGCGATCCATCGGCGCCGGTGTTGTCGGTGCAGCGCGACCAGCCCGTGCCGCATGGCTATCGCCTGATCGGCCGTCAGGCGCTGCGCGTCGACCTGGTCGAGCGGATTGCCCGCGCCGCGCACGACGCCCGGCAGGGGCGCGACCCCTTTCCGTTCGATTTCGCGCCCGCCGCTGCCATGGGCCTTCGCCCCGAAACATTGGCGCGGCTGATGCAGGTGCTGGGTTTTCGGGCGCGTGCCGGTGACGGCCATTCGGCGCCGCACTGGCAATGGCATGGCATTCGCCGCCCGCGCCGTGGCGCCGCCATTGCCGCGCCCAGCAATGCCTTTG
>JBOFDB010000054.1:0-1550 GCA_051646545.1 Sphingomonas sp. | reverse complement strand
GCAATATTTTGCCTATTTCTGCCACGTCCACGCGGACCTCGTCTTTTTGATTGAGGGCGAGGAACGGCTGACCTTCGCCGAAACCTATGCCGCGGCCAAGCAGGTGGCGCAGGCCCTTGTCGCGCACGGCGTGCAGCGCGGCGACCGGATCGGCATCGCCATGCGCAATGGTCCATCATGGGTCGTCAGCTATATGTGCGTCCTGATGGCCGGTGTCTGTGCGACGCTGCTCAACGGCTGGTGGCAGGGGCCGGAATTGCTGGCCGCCATTGCCGATGCCGAATGCCGGATGGTGATCGCCGACACGCAGCGGGCGCGCCGGATTGCCGAGGGCGGCGGCGCACCCGGCGCCGAAGTCATCGCGCTCGACCTGACGCTGCCCATTGCCGAGGCCATCGCGCCGCTGACTGCGCTGGGCGGCAGCGCGGACACCGCGCTCCCCGATGTCACCGGGAATGATCTGGCGACGATCCTGTTCACCTCTGGCTCAACCGGCCAGTCAAAAGGGGCCTATTCGCGGCACCGCAACGTCATCCAGGGTGTCTTCAACTATGTCGTGCAGACCGCCGGCATCGTCTATCTGCTGAACAAGATCGGCAATGCGCCCGAGGGGCAGGCCTCCACCCTCCTCAATGTGCCGTTGTTCCACGTCACCGGCGCGATCCCGACCTTCCTCCAGAGCTTCGCCATCGCCCGCAAGCTCGTCATGATGCCCAAATGGGATGCCGAGGAAGCGATGCGGCTGATCGAAACCGAAAAGGTCACCTATTTCGTTGGCGTGCCGCTGATGAGCTATGAGATGCTGATCCACCCCAATCGCGACAAATATGACCTGTCGAGCTGCAAGAGCTTTGCCGCTGGCGGCGCGCCGCGTCCGCGTGAGCATGTCCGGCGGCTGGCCGATGGCTTGGGCGGCGGACAGCCGCTGCTCGGCTATGGCCTCACGGAAACCAACGCGGTCGGCTGCGGCAACGTCAACGAGAATTATGTCGCCAAGCCTGATTCGACCGGGCCGGCGTCACGCCCGCTGGTCGATCTGGCCATCCTCGATGACGCTGGTCAACCGCTGGCGCAGGGCGAGGTCGGCGAAGTGTGCATCCGCTCAATCGCCAATATCGAAGGCTATTGGAACAACCCCACGGCGACCGCCGCTGCGTTCACCGAAGACGGTTATTTCCGCACCGGCGACCTCGGCTATCTCGACACCGAAGGCTATCTGTTCATCGTCGACCGCAAAAAGGACATCATCATCCGCGGCGGCGAAAACATCAGTTGCCCTGAGGTCGAAGGCGGCATCTATGCCCATGAAGCCGTCGCCGAATGCGCAGTGTTTGGCTTGCCCGACCAGCGGCTGGGGGAGATTGTCGGCGCGGTCGTCTATCCGAAACCCGGTGAAGCCCTTGATGAGGAGGGTCTGCGGACCTTCCTGTCGTCGAACCTCGCCGCGTTCAAAGTGCCTGCCGTGGTCTGGTTCACCAGCGACCCGCTGCCCGTCCTGGGCACCGGCAAGCTCGACCGGGTCGGCATCAGAAAGCATTATCGCGAGATTT
>JBOFDB010000381.1:0-1088 GCA_051646545.1 Sphingomonas sp. | reverse complement strand
TGCAGCAGGCGATCAAGCTGCTGGCGCTGTCGAACCTCGAACTTGAAGCGGTGCTGGCCGAGGAGCTGGCCAAGAACCCGCTGCTTGAAAATGCCAATGGTGAGGGCGAGGCAGCGGCGCCGGCAAAAGACGAGCGGGCGACGGCGACCGATACGCTGTTTGAAAGCGGGGTCGGCGCGGCCAGCGACAATCTCGATGTCGATTTCAGCGCCGAGACATTCCACGGCGACCGCGATTCGGATGCGGTCTGGGACCTTGGCGGTGGCAGCGGCAGCAGCAGCGGCGGCGACAGTGAGGGCTTTGACTTCGACCGGGTCGAGGCCGCCGACATCACCCTGCGTGATCATTTGCTCGCGCAGGCGGGTGAGACATTCTCCGGCCCGGCGCACGCCATGGCCGTGACGCTGATCGAGATGATCGACGAAGCTGGCTATATCGAGGTCGACATGGGCGAGCTGAGCTTACGCCTGGGCGTGCCGCGCCGCGCGCTGGAGGATGTCCTCGCCATTGTGCAGCGGTTCGACCCGGTTGGCTGCGGTGCGCGCAGCCTGTCCGAATGCCTGGCGGTGCAGGCGAAGGATGCCGATCGCTATGACCCGTGCATGGCGGCCTTGATCGACAATCTGGAGCTGGTCGCCCGCGGTGACCTCGCCCGGCTCAGGCGGCTATGCCATGTCGATGATGAGGACCTCGCTGACATGATCCGCGAGCTGCGCGGCTATGATCCCAAGCCCGGCCTTGCTTATGGTTCCGAACCCGCCAGCCCAGTGACACCCGATCTGTTCGTGAGCCAGACCCGCGATGGCTGGCGCATCGAGATCAACAGCGCGACGCTGCCCCGGGTGCTGGTCAACCGGCGTTACTATACCGAGCTGGCAACGCGGGCCGGCAAGGGGGAAGGGCGGGCGTGGCTGTCCGACTGCCTCGCCAGCGCCAACTGGCTGATGAAGGCATTGGATCAGCGCCAGCAGACGATCATCAAGGTGGCGCAGGAAATCGTGAAGCAGCAGGAGGGGTTCTTCCTCCACGGCGTCGGCGCGCTGGTGCCGTTGACGCTCAAGCAAGTCGCCGATGTGATCGAAATGCAC
>JBOFDB010000246.1:0-1331 GCA_051646545.1 Sphingomonas sp. | reverse complement strand
CGCAGGCGCGCGCACCGGTTCGCCCCTCGCGCGGTTGGCGGCAGATTGTGCCGAAGTCACCGCATGGATGCGCAGCGCGTCGGTTGACGACCGGCTGGCGGGCAGCAGCGATTTCCTCGCCATGTTCGCGGTCGCGGTGGCCGGCTGGCAGATGCAGCGGCAACATGATGTCGCTGCGTCGGGCCTGTCGGCGGGGGAGGGCGATCCTGCGTTTCTGACCGCCAAGGTGGCGACCACAGGCTTCTTCCTCGACCGGATCGTGCCCGAAGCGCTGGGGCGCAAGGCGGGCGCAATGGCTGGCGCTGACGGCCTGTACAGCTTGACTGCCGAACAATTGGCGGCGGCATGAGCCGCTATGCTGTCGATGTCGCGCTCGATTACCGGATCGCCGAGGACAGTGCGATCCTGCTGGCGATCGAGGCGCTGACCGACAGCGAGCAGACCGTCATTGACGAGGAAATGTCCCTCGCGGGCGTGCCGTTCAACCCCATTGCCCAGGTGCCGGGCGCGTTTGCGCGCTATCGCTGGATCAACGCGGTCGCGGGGCCGCTTGCCATCCGTTATCGTGCCGAAGTGACTGTTGAACGCGCCGATGCGGCGCTTGCTGAGCAGCCCGCGACGCCGCTGTCGCAATTGCCGCCGACTATTGCGCAATATCTGTTCGCTAGCCGCTATTGTGACCCGGCGCAGTTCCAGCCGCTGCTGTCCGCCGAATTCGGTTATGAGGTAGGGCGACCGGGGGATGGGGCGCTGATGGACCGCATCCGGGGCTGGGTGCATGAGCATATTGCCTATGAGCCGGTCAGTCACAGCGGCACGACGGCGGCCGACACATTGTTGGCGCGGGCCGGCATCTGCCGCGATTTTGCGCACATCATGGTCGCCTGCGCGCGGGCGTGCGGCGTGCCGGCGCGGTTTGTGTCGAGCTATGCCTGGCAGCTGAGCCCGCCTGATTTTCATGCGGTTGCGGAGCTGTGGCTGGGCGGGCGCTGGCATCTGGTCGATGCGACCGGCCTTGCTCCAGCAAGCAGCCTGATCCGCATCGCCCGCGCTGAAGACGCTGTGGCGGCGAGTTTCATGACGATCTTCGGTGCTGGGGAGATGGTCGATCAGTCGGTGGCGGTCACAAAGCTGGATTGAGCGCAAACAAGGGCAGCGCTTCGGCATCCTCTTCGTCTGCCCGAAAGCCGCTGAGCGTCACGCCCAGCAGCCTGATCGCCTGCGGCAGCGGCCAGTTGGCGTCCAGAATGGCGCGGGCAGCGGCGAGCAGTTCGGCATGGCTCGCGATCGGTGCGCCTCCGGTGCGGCTGCGGGTGGCGGTCTGGAAATCA
>JBOFDB010000515.1:0-1271 GCA_051646545.1 Sphingomonas sp. | reverse complement strand
CAATTGGACGCGGCGTTGGGCCTGGCGGACGAGCCGCGCGTGCCGCTCGGTCGGCGGACCGGCCTGTTCATCCTCGCGCTCAGGCCAGTGGAATTCACGGCCAATCCGATTGCGGCCTATCCGCGGTCGATCACCGGACGGCGGACCGTGGAGGATGGCGATATCATAGAGGCGTCCGCGATCACCCTGATCCCCTATCCCGACATGGCGGGCGCGGCGAACATATCCGAAGCCCGGCGCAAGGTGGCGCGGACGATCTTTGCCGGACGCGGCAGCGGCATCCCGCAGGACGCGCTGCCACTCGCCATGCTGGGCATTGATCGCGGCACGGTGCGCTGGATCGACACCGCCATGGTCAGGCGGGAAACCGGTGCCGATTCCGGCGTCCATGCGATGTTCGGCAGCCGGTCGCGCGCGATTTCCGAGGCGTTCGTGCTTCAGCATTACAGCCATCTGACTGATGTCCTGGCCGATTTTGCCGGGCGCGGGCTGACCGCGACATTTCCGGCAGCGTCCATGTTTTCGCTGCTGCCACCAGCAGGGGTGATGCCCGGATCGATGATCCAGCCCGACAATTTCGGTTTCACGCAGCTTTACTTCCCGCCCGGCGTTGATGCTGACATGGCCTTCGTCCCCGCCGATGAGATCCCGGCGCTGGCGGAGGAAGCCCTGGCGCTGCCGCCCATTGATCTCGACGCCCCGGCGGCGACGCTGGATGCCGTTGGCGTGACGATCATGGTGCCGGTGGATCGCCCTCGCTACCAGCGCTTGCGGACAATATTGGGGACTGCAAACCTGTCGCTTGGCGGCAGTGCAGCGGTGGCACCGGGCGGCGGGAGCGCCTTTGACCTGGTGTCCAATCTGGTCGCTCGGCGCAAGCTGGCGGAGGCCAGCGCACGCGATGCCGCAGCCATCGCTGCCGAAGAACGCGAGGCGCTGCGGATCAAGGCGTGGCATGGGGCGCTGACTGAAGCGCTGGCGGCGTTACCGCCGGGTCCGGCAGGCACGCCGGTGGTCTGGTATATGCGGCGGCGTTCGATTGCCCAACAGCCGCAGGTGACCGGTCGCGGCGTCGCCCTGACGGGCGACGACATTCAGCTGAACGCGGTGGTCAACACCAATATCGACCGGCTCAGGCTCGGGCGGCGATTGGCGACCATCAATGGCGAGGCGACTCCGCAGGCGACCGTGCGGCTGATGGCGCTGCTGGGCAGCCCGGCCATTGCCGCATCGGATGTGCTGACCATATCGGTGCTTGCCGACATTGAACG
>JBOFDB010000334.1:0-5586 GCA_051646545.1 Sphingomonas sp. | reverse complement strand
TCGTCGCGACGCCGCAGGTGATCGTGAATGGCAAGCAGCCCGTGCTCGGCAGCCATGAAGGCGAGCTCAACGATGCAATCGCGCGCAACGCCAATCATAACGGCCCGACCGTCACCGCCGATGGCAACAAGGTTACCGTCAGCGCCGGCAAGGGCGACGCCACGGTGTGGCTGGTCCGCTATGACCCGCGGACGATCAACGTCGCGGTTGCCGGTGGCGAGAATGAAGGTGCGACCATTCCGCACCGCAACATCGTCAAGCAACTTACCACGCTTGGCCAGTGGCACGGTGCGCAGGCGAGCTTCACTCTCCCCGCCGCGCCCGCTGGCCTCAAGACAGCAGTGCTGGTGCAGCAGGGCAAGGGCGGCCCGATCATCGCCGCCGGTCGCGCCTGACGATCTGACCTACTTCAGCGGTACCTGGTCGAGAACCCCTTCGACCGGTGCCGCTGGAGACGGGGCGGGAATCGCCGTCGCCAGAAAATCGACAAAGGCCCGCGCGGCCGGACGCGGCGGCTGCCCGCCGGGAAAAACGGCGTGAAGGTCGATTGACCCTGCATCCCAATCGGCCAGCACGCGAACAAGCCGGCCATCGGCGAGTTCGGCGCCACACCCCCAGATTGACGTACTGGTAATCCCCAGCCCGGCCACAGCGGCGGCAACGGCAGCCTCATTGGCCGCCACGCGCAGTCGTCCGGCGACGGCAATCGATACCCGCCGTCCCCCATCGGCAAAGGACCAGGCTTCGGGGCCGGCACTGCCCGGCCCGACAATGACGTCGTGATCGGCAAGGTCGCCGGGACGAACCGGCGATCCACGCCGCTGAAGATAGCCGGGCGACGCCGTCAAGATCCGGGGTGAGCGACCGATCCGCCGCGCCCGCGCCGTCGAATCGGGCAGCGCCCCGAAACGCAGCGCCAGATCAGCGCCAATCGCAATCAAGTCCTGCCGGACGTCGCTCACCAGCAAATCGACGCGCAGTTCCGGATGACGATCGAGGAAATCGGGCAGGCGAGGAATGACTTCACGAACCCCAAAGCTTGATGACACGGCCACGCGCAGCACCCCGCGCACCGCGCCACTGCCGCCGACAAGGTGGTCCGCCTCATCAAGCGCGGTCAAAATCGCCTCAACCCGCGCCAGATAATCGGCGCCGGCCTCGGTCAGCGTCACCGCGCGCGTGGTCCGCCGAAACAGCGTTGCCCCCAGATCATTTTCGAGCGCGGTGATGATCCGCGACACCGATGGTTGCGACATCCCCATATCGCGACCGGCCCTGGAAAAGCTGCCCGCATGGGCAATGCGCTGGAACAGGCGGAGCGCCGTCAGACGATCATTCATTCGCATGATGAATATATCATAGCCGCCCAAGGCCGGTTCACGCCACCAGCCAAATGGCATAATCGGGCCTCGTTACGCCCTTCCCGTCGCGGAGGGTCAAAAGCGAAGGAGATAGGACATGACAATCGCCATTCTGGGCCTGGGGGCGATGGGTTCGCGGATGGCCGAGCGCCTGATCACGGGTGGCCATGACCTTGTCGTGTGGAACCGCAGCGCCGCCGCAACGGCACCCTTTGATGGCCGGGCGACGATCGCCGCCAGCCCCCGCGATGCCGCCAAAGGCGCGGATATCGTGATCGGCATGGTCCGCGACGATGCCGCCGCCCGCGACATCTGGCTGGGCGATGCGGGCGCGCTTGGTGGCATGGCGGCGGGTGCGATTGCGATCGAGAGTTCGACTGTAACCCCCGCCCAAGCCGCCCAATTTCACGCCGCCGCCGCTGCGCATGGCGTCGATGCCCTGGATGCGCCGGTATCGGGGTCCCTGCCGCAGGCGGCTGCGGGGCAGCTCGTCTTTCTGGTCGGCGGCGATGCGGCAGTCCTCGACCGCGCCACCCCGGCGCTCAACAGCATGGGCAGCGCAATCCACCATGTCGGCGCTACGGGCGCGGGCAGCCGGATCAAGCTGGCGATCAACGCGCTGCTGGGCATTCAGGTCGCCGCCGCTGCCGAGCTGCTCGGCGTTCTTTCTGCCCAGGGGATTGCGATCGAAAAGGCAGCTGAGGTGATCGGCGCGGTCCCGGTCGCCAGCCTCGCGCTCAAAAACTATATGGCGGGCATGGCGGCGGGCCAGTTCGCGCCAATGTTTCCCGTCGCGATGATCGACAAGGATCTGGGCTATGCGCAAGCAATGGCGGCGAAGGCGACCTTGCCCGTAACCGCCGCCGCGCATGAGGTTTATCGCCAGGGCGGCGCTGCGGGGCTGGGTGCCGAGAATATGAACGCCATCGTCAAACTCTATCGCTGATTGCGCCCGCTCCTCGCCCGGCTTAAGCCCTTGGCGGGAAAGGATGGCAGCCATGGCGGACGGCGGGGAACAAGGCTGGGTTACGCCGCACCTCACCCCTGCCGCCCCCCGCCGACTATGCACCGATTGCGGCCTGTCCCGCACCGCGCTCGCCAAAAGCTGTGGGACGGCCTGTCAGTTCATCCGGCCCGATTACACCGCGCTGGAAACCCGCGTTCATGGCCGCCCGCGCGACCCGGCAGCGGGCGACGAGCGTTTCTTTGGGCCCTATCGCCGCATGGCGCGCGTCGCCCTGGCGCCCGCCCGCGTCGGCGCACAATGGACGGGCATCACCACCCGCCTCGCCGAGCGGTTGCTCGAAACTCATGCGGTGGACGCGGTGCTGACGATGGCGCCCGACCCGAATGACCGGTGGCGGCCAATGCCGGTCATCATTTCCGACCCCGCAGACCTTGCCCATGCCCGCGGCATGCGGATGGGCTATGCCCCGCTCCTCGCGCTACTCGAACCCGCGCGCGCGGCGGGCCATCGGCGCATCGCCATCATCGGCATCCCGTGCCAGGTCCACGCCCTGCGCGCGATTGAGGAGAAACTGGGGTTTGAGAAGCTTTACGTCATCGGCACGCCGTGTTCGGACAATACGACGACCGAAAATTTCCATAGGTTTCTTGAACTGTTAAGCGACGATCCTGCCAGCATTACTTATCTGGAATTTCGCGCCGATTATCGGGTTGAATTGCGCTTTGCCGATGGCCACACGCGCCTGATCCCCTTCCTGCACTTGCCGATCAGCGCGCTGCCCGGGGATTTCTTTCCCCTGACCTGCCGCACCTGTGTCGATTACACCAACGCGCTTGCCGATGTGACAGTCGGCTATATGGCGGGTGAAGGTGATCAATGGCTGATCGTTCGCAACGCCCGGGGGGAGGAATTGGTCGCGCTGCTCAAGGCCGAGCTTGTCGAAAAGCCGCTGCGTAGCACCGGCAAGCGTAACGGCGCGGTTAGGGGCTTTCTGATCAATACCGAACGCGCCGCCGGTGGCCTGCCGCTGCGCCGCATGCCTGGCCCGCTGCGCGCGATCATGGCTCGGCTGATGCCCGTCATCGGCCCCAAAGGCCTGGAATTCGCTCGCGCGCGCGTCGAGATGAAAGCGATCGAAACCGTGCTCCATCTGCGCCGGTCCGAACCGCGCCGCATGAAGGCGATGGTGCCCGACCATGTCTGGCGATTGGTCGCGCGATACGGGATTATGCCCATGCCGGGGGAACGCCCCTCGACAACCAACGATGAGGCTGCCTAAGCGCCGCTGGCGAAAGGAATGTGATGCGAACAGTGTTCATCTCCGGCGCCACCGCCGGCATTGGCGCCGCTGCGGCGCGACACTTTGCTGCCGCCGGGTGGCGCGTGGTCGCAACGGGTCGGCGTGCCGAACGGCTGGCGGCGTTGGCTGACGAACTGGGCAGGGAACGCTGCGGGACCATCGCCGCCGATATCCGCGACTTGCCGACCATGTTGGCGGGGCTGGCCGCGTTGCCGCCCGAATTCCGGGCAATCGATCTGCTCATCAACAACGCCGGGCTCGCGCTGGGGACGGGTCCGGCGCAGAATGCCGACGCTGATCAGTGGCAGGTAATGATCGACACCAATGTGTCGGCGCTTGTCCGCCTGACCCATGCCCTGTTGCCCGGACTGATCGAGCGGAAAGGCGCGATCATCAACTTGTCGTCCGTCGCCGCGACCTATCCCTATGCCGGCGGCAATGTCTATGCCGGCACCAAGGCGTTCGTGCGTCAATTCTCGCTGGGATTGCGCGCCGATTTGTCGGGCACGGGGGTGCGGGTGACGTCGATCGAGCCGGGGATGGTCGAAACCGAATTCACCGTCGTCCGTACGGGCGGCAACCAGGCCGCGTCGGACAAGCTTTACGCCGGCGTCACGCCCATGACGGGAGAAGACATCGCCGAAACAATGCTTTGGGTTGCGGAATTACCGCCGCATCTCAACATCAACTGTCTTGAGCTGATGCCCGTCAACCAATCCTTCGCCGGCTTTCTGGTCCACCGGGAAAGCGCCTGAGCCATCGACCGCAGGCACCGTAAAGGCTACTTCCCCGCCGCCTTGCGATACATTGCCAACGCACAGCATGCCGCCCCATTGTTCGACCATATAGCGGCAGATCGATAAGCCGAACCCCAGGCCGGTGTCGGGTTTGGTGGAGGCGAACATGGTGCCCGCACGGTTCAGCATATCGGCATCGAAACCGGGGCCAACATCCTGAATGGCGATCCGCAGCTTGTCGGCGCAGCGCGCCGTCGCAATTCGGATCAAAGGGTCGGGCATGCCCGCCATCGCATCATAGGCATTGCGCAGCAGGTTGACCAACACCTGCAGCATTTGCACCCGATCGGCATGGATCGAAGCTGTTCTGGCACTGCCGACCAGCTCAATCCGCACGCGATGGCCAAGGTCGCCGACAAAGGCGAGCGCCCGGGCCTCCTCGATCAGATCGGCCAGTTGCAACGGGCCAACATGCTGCGCGCAGGGCGCCAGAAAACCGCGCAGCCGGCGAATTATATCGCCCGCCAGCGTAATCTGCCCGCCCGCCTGTTCCAGCAACGGCGCAATCGTTGCTGCGTCAGCGCCGGCCTCGGCAGACAAGCGCGCCGCTGCCAGGAAATTCGCGCTCGCGGCCAATGGCTGATTCAGCTCATGCGCCAACCCCGCCGCCACCGCGCCCATCGCGTTCAAGCGGGCAATGCGCAGATATTCGCTGCGAAAAGCGTCAATGCGCTGTTCGGCTTCGACGCGATCCGTAATGTCGCGAACAAAACCGATATAGACCAGTGTATTATCGCATTGCACCGCGTCGATGTTGATCTCGATGGGAAAGCTGCTGCCGTCGGCACGAATACCGGTCAGCGTCAGCGTCTTGCCTAGCAGTCCTTCGATCGGCGCACCCGCATAGGCTCGGCCAGGGTCACTGCCCTTTGCAGCGGCAAAGGCGGGCACCAGTTGTTCGACGCTGGCGCCAATCAAATGGTTGGACGGGCGACCAAATATGCGTTCAGCCGCTCCATTAGCCGCGCTGATCAAACCGCGTTCATTAACCATGAACACGGCATCAGGGGCAGTGTTCACGACCGATCGCAATTGCGCCTCGCTGCGGCTGAGCGCGGCATGAGCAGCATCGACGCGGGTGATGTCGAGCACCACCCCCAACATACGCTCCAGCGACAGATTGTCGTCATACCAGCACAGCGCCATGCCTTCGATCAGTCG
>JBOFDB010000157.1:0-1435 GCA_051646545.1 Sphingomonas sp. | reverse complement strand
CAGGGCGTTGATGCGCACGTTGTTGGTGTTGACCAGGGGATCGATGCAGACATAGATCGCATCGACCTTGCCGGCCAGGGCCTCGATCGCCGGCTGGACATCGGCGCCGCTGCGGATTTCCGCCCGCATCGTGGTAAAGCCCAGCGCCTGCCCGGCCTTCTCCGCCGTTTCGAGTTCCGGCCGGGTCAGCGGATTGCCCGCATTGAACAGGATCGCCAGCCGCCGGCCCGGGACGATCTCGCGCAGCAGCTCCAGCCGCTTGCCGGTGGAATCGGTCAATTGCCGCGACAGGCCGGTGACGTTGCCGCCGGGGCGCGACAGGCTTTCGACCAGGCCGTTTCCGACGGGATCGGCCGCGGCCGCGATCACGATCGGGATTGCCGACGTGGCGTTGCTGGCTGCTTTGACCTGCGCATCGCCGCTGACCACGATCACAGCGACGCCCTGCTGCACATATCCGGCCGCGATCTCGCCGGCGCGCGCCACGACGCCGTCGGCCCAGAGGAATTCGATTCTGAGATTGCGGTCCTGGACCCAGCCGAGTTCGCCAAGCCGTTCCAGCAACGCCGCGCGACGGGTGCGATCGGCGTCCGCCGTGCTGGGGCCGATGAAACCGATGGTCGGTAATTTCGCGCCCGGCTGTTGCGCTGCCACCGCCATCGGCCAGGTGGCCGCCGCCACGCCGATCAGCCCGACAAATTCCCGACGCCTCATTACGTCCCCTTCCGGCCCCACCCCGCGCGGATGGAACCTATACCATGGCGAAGAGGCTGGAATATCGCCCAAAGCCGCAAAAAGGCCCGAAAATTAAGGCTTTTCGCCGATGTTGGGGACCTGGAGGGTTGCCGCTTGGGCTCCCTTGGCTTACGTAAGACGCCAGCACAGCACCCCATGTTCCAGATTGATGGTTTGACGCGCTTGACCGCAGATAAGTCTACGCAATCTGCGTAAACTTGATTGCGCCCGCGAAACGCTGCGCTTTTCGCTCGAAAACGCTATGGTGAACCATGAAATTTCTCGATGAAGCCAAGGTCTATATCCGCTCCGGCGACGGCGGAAACGGCTGCGTGGCGTTTCGCCGCGAAAAATTCATCGAGTTCGGCGGCCCGTCCGGCGGCAATGGCGGCCGCGGCGGCGATGTCATCATCGAGGTGGTCGACGGGCTCAACACGCTGATCGACTACCGCTACCAGCAGCACTTCAAGGCGCGCGCCGGCACGCATGGCATGGGCAAGAACCGCGCGGGCGCGAAGGGCCCCGACGTGGTGCTGAAGGTGCCCAAGGGCACGCAGGTGTTCGAGGAGGACAATGCGACGCTGATCTGCGACCTCACCGAGCCCGGCCAGCGCTTCCGGCTCGCGGCAGGCGGCAATGGCGGCTTCGGCAACCAGCACTTCAAGACGTCGACCAACCAGGCGCCGCGCCGCGCCAATCC
>JBOFDB010000177.1:0-3110 GCA_051646545.1 Sphingomonas sp. | reverse complement strand
CGCAGCACGGGATCGTCGAGCAGCCGCGTCATGTCAAAGCCGACCGTGTCGCTGGTCAGGTCAAGCGCGTCGCGGTCATTGTCAAACAGCCAGGCATGTTCGCCTTCGCCCCACCAGGGCCGGAGCCGCGCGTAAAGGTCTTGCGCGCGCGGGCGGGCATCGCCGCGCAACAGCTCCACAAAGCTGCGCAGGCGGCGATAGGGCATCGGTGCCACGAAATTGGCGTCGACCGCGTCCTTGATGAGGCGCGCTTCGGCAGGCGTCAGCGCCGCATCGTCCTGCACGCGCGCCAGCCGCGCGATCCATTCGTTGAGGAAGCGGCGGTTCTCCGCCGTATCCTCCATCTGCAGCGGATTGAGGCCGCTGGGGATGCCGGGGCGCAGCACGTCATAATGGCCGCCGATCGCGCGGATGAAGAGTTCAGCGCCACGATCCTTGTCAAAAAAGATGATGCGCGGGGCAAAGCGGCGGGCCTGCGCGAGCAGGAAATTGACCAGCACCGTCTTGCCCGATCCCGACGGGCCAATCACCGTGAAATTGCCAAGATCGCCCTGGTGGAAATTGAAATAATAGGGGCCGGCGGCCGTCGTCTCGAGGCAGGTAACCGCGCTGCCCCAAAGGTTGCCATCGGCACGGCCCATCGCGAAATTGTGGCTGCTGGCAAGGCTCGCAAAATTGGCGGAACCGACCAGGGCGCGCCGGGCGATATGCTGAAAATTGCCGGGGAATTGCGCCCAGAAAGCGGGCTCCAGCCCCAAATCCTCGCGCACCGCGATCATGCCGAGATCGGTGAGCGCTGCCTGCACTTCGGCAACGCCGCCATCGACATCGGCCTGGCTCGCGCCGCGGACCATGATCGTCAAATGATGCTCGCCAAACACCGCGCGCCCTGCCGCCACCGCATCCTTGGCCTGGGCAAGCTCGGCGCGCAGGCTGAAGGCCTCATCGTCCGACGCCCGCATCCGGCGCAGCGCGTGGTTCATGCGGGCGAGGCCCGGCGCGCGATCGACAAAGCCAAAGCTTTGCGTCACCACCATCTCGCTCGGCACGCGCAGCAAATCGTCGAGCATGCCCGGGCTGGTCTGGGCGGGATAATCCTTGACCGAAACCATCGCCGCCAGCGCCGGCGGCGCGCCCGGCACCGGGCCAAGCTCGATCGTGTCGGCGCCAAAGCTGACACGGCGATAGGGCAGATAGTCACCCAGGTCGCCATTGGGCAACCGCACGGGGCGAAGATCGGCATTGTAGAGCGCGGAGAGAAATTCGAGCGGCTCCGAAAACAGGCCATCCCCGGTTTCGTAAACGCTGAGCAAGCGCGGCTGATAGGCAGCCAGCGCGCCGATCAACTGATCGCCCGCCGCCGTCAACGCGCGCACTTCGGCGGCAAGCTCGGCATCGCGCTGTTCGCGGCTGAAATTGCGGCCCAGCGCGCGCGACACCGCCTCGGCCAGCCCCGCGCCGCCGCGCGCCGGGCGGCGCATCACGGTCAGGAACAGCTCGTTCGCGTAAAGCTGGCGCTGATCGAGCTTGGCCTGCCAGGCAGCGTCAAGCCGCGCGCTGAACGCATCGGCAAAGGCGCCGTCGCTGGTCGGCCGCACCCGACGGCGGATGATGTGGTGGTACAGCGCAAAGCGCGATGAGGCGATGGCGCGCACCATCGCGTCGCGCATGTCCTTGCGGTAATTGAGGTCGGCGGTGTCGGCAGTTTCGAACAACAGCCCGTCCAGCCGGATCGTCAGCATCAGCCTGCCGTCGCGCAGCGCGATGATGCGGTCATCGACATGATAGGCATAGGGCAACCGGCTGCCCGCCGGCTTTTCACGCACGAACAGCGTGGCGGGATCGGTCACGGGCGATAGGAGTTGCATCGCCAATAACGATAATTGGGGACGCGTGGGCAGGTGCTGATCCGCGTCAGCCACAGGTCAAAGATGCGCGGCTCGCGCAGGCAGCCGAGCATGCCGGCGATATGGATGACGATCGCCAGGCCAATCACCCAGACCGAGCGGAAGATCAGGAAAAATTCGGTCGATACGATGAAGTTGATGACAAAGAATGTGTAGGTCACACCCGCGAACATCACGGGCCGTGTCAGCGCCACGAACAGCGTATCGCGTGACAGCTGATTGTCCATGCGGCCGCTCGCTCCCTCCCCGATTTGCCGTCAGCCCCCTGCGGCGGCGGACTGAATGCCCGCGACAATGCTCGCCGCGCCGAACAGCACGAAACAGCCGATGATCACGGTCACGCCATAGCGCCAATTGATTCGGCCCGTCAGCATCATGAAGCCGATGACCGCGACCGCGATGACCGCCGCGACCGTGGCGACCGTGCCGAGCAACGTGCCCTGGATCCAGTGGATCGCGCCGATGATCGGGCCTGATCCCGCCGGGTCATAGCCGACCAATTGGGCATGGACGGGCACCGCCGCCGCGATCGACGCGACGGCAGTGGGAAGGCGGAAAATGCGGCGCTGTTGCATGTCGATCCCCAGCCTATGCGGGCGGCCATGCCGGTGCAACGGGATTTTGGGGTAATTCCTCTGCGTCGGGTGCGCTAAATGCCGCCATCGACGACGGTTCGCCCCGTCGCCTCCAGTTGGGCAGCAATGTCTGCCACACAGCCATCGATTAGCGCCTGGTCGGTCGCCCGCACCACGAAATTGGCCCCCACCCGCCCTTCGCGGAAAAAAGGATAGCTGCCAATCGCAACCCCGGCATGGGCGCGTTCGGCGTCGCGCAGCAGATCGGCGACCTCGCTTTCGGCGACCCAGCAGCCGATGGTGCGGGACAACACCGGCAAGCCGCCCTCCAGCGTGCCGGTCAGCGCGTCCAGCATGCCAGCGGTAATGTGCGGCACGCCCGCCATGATGAAGATGTTGTCGATGCGAATGCCCGGCGCGCCAGACAAGCGGTTTTCGATCAGCTCTGCCCCCTTGGGCACCCGCGCCATCCGCATCCGCGCCTCGGTAAGGCCGCCGCGCGTCGCGTAATAGCGTTCCAGCACCGCCAGCGCCTTGGGGTGGTGGACAACCTCCACCCCCAGCGCCTGCGCAATCGCATCGACCGTGATGTCGTCATGCGTCGGCCCGATGCCGCCGGTGGTGAACA
>JBOFDB010000375.1:0-1609 GCA_051646545.1 Sphingomonas sp. | reverse complement strand
ACCTGAAATTCCCGCCCTACACCCCGCGCTTCCCAGAGCGCATCCGCGAATATGGCGGCGACTGTTTTGCCGCCATTCGCGCCAAGGACATTATCGTCCATCATCCTTATGAGACGTTCGACGTCGTGCTGGCTTTCCTGAAACAGGCCGCCGCCGACCCCGATGTCGTGGCGATCAAGCAGACGCTGTATCGCGCCGGTAAGCAGCCCGCCGTCATCAACGCGCTGATCGCCGCTGCCGAATCGGGCAAGTCGGTGACGGCGGTGGTCGAGCTGAAAGCGCGGTTTGACGAGGAACAGAATCTGCTCTGGGCCAGCGCGCTGGAACGCGCCGGCGTGCAGGTCGTCTATGGCTTTATCGACTGGAAGACGCACGCCAAGGTGTCGCTGGTGGTGCGGCGCGAGGGCGGCCATTATCGCACTTACTGCCATTTCGGCACGGGCAATTATCACCCGATCACCGCGCGGATTTACACCGATCTCAGCTTTTTCACCGCCGACCCGCGTATTGGCCGCGATGCGGCGCAGCTGTTCAACTATGTCACGGGCTATGTCGAGCCGACCGGGCTGGAAATGATCGGCATTTCGCCGCGCGATCTGCGTGCCCGGCTGGTCGAGCTGATCGATGGCGAAATCGCCTTTGCGCGCGCGGGCAAACCGGCTGCCATCTGGGCCAAGATGAATTCCGTGGTCGATCCTGCGGTGATCGAGAAGCTTTATGAAGCCAGCAATGCCGGGGTTGAAATCGACCTTGTCATTCGCGGTATCTGTTGCCTCAGGCCCGGTGTGGCGGGCATGTCCGAAAATATTCGGGTGAAATCGGTGGTCGGCCGGTTTCTGGAGCACAGCCGCATCTGGGCGTTCGGCAATGGCAAGACCCTGCCCAATGATGGCGCCAAGCTGTTCATCTCTTCTGCCGACTGGATGCCGCGCAATTTCGATCGCCGCGTTGAATATATGCTGCCGATCACCAACAAGACGGTCCATCAGCAGGTGCTCAACCAGGTTATGGTGGCCAACCTGATCGACAATGAACAAAGCTGGGAATTGCGCGCGGATGGCAGCTATGCCCGCGTCGACCCCGGCACCAGGCCGTTCAATCTGCACCGTTATTTCATGACTAACCCCTCGCTTTCAGGTCGCGGCGCCGCGCTGGAGAGCGAAGCGGTGCCGACATTGTCGCTGCGGCGGCGGCGATAGCACGGCCACGCCCATGGCAACTCTGTTGTTTCGCAAGACCCGCGCCGAGGTCGCGGGCGATGCGCGCACCGCGATTATCGATATCGGGTCAAACTCGATCCGGCTCGTTGTCTATCAGGGGCCAGCGCGGTTGCCGGCGATCCTGTTCAACGAAAAAGTGCTGGCGGGGCTGGGGCGGGGGATCGCCGCCAATGGCCGCATCGACGACAAGGCGATGGCGGCCGCGCTCGACGCCCTGGCGCGGTTTTCGACCCTCGCGCGCGAAATGGACGTGTCGCGGCTGAGCGTTGTCGCCACCGCCGCCGTGCGCGACGCGGCCAATGGCCAGGATTTGCTTGACCGGGTGCGCGCGATCGGCCTGCCGGTGCAGCTTTTGTCGGGCGATCAGGAAGCGATTGCGGCGGGCCACG
>JBOFDB010000510.1:0-1310 GCA_051646545.1 Sphingomonas sp. | reverse complement strand
GGCCTATGTCGAGGTCCATATCGAGCAGGGGCCGGTGCTGGAGCACCAGGACGCGCCGCTCGGCGTGGTCACCTCGATCGCCGGGCAGTTCCGCACCCGGGTCACGGTGCGCGGCATGGCGGGCCACGCCGGAACCGTGCCGATGGCGATGCGCCAGGATGCGCTGGTGGCCGCCGCCGAGATGGTGCTCGCCGCCGAGGCCATCGCCAAGGCTCATCCCGAAGCCGCCATGGTCGCGACCGTCGGCACCATGAAGGTCATGCCCGGCGCCGCCAATGTGGTGCCCGATATCGTCGAATTCGTGCTCGACCTCCGGGCTTCGTCTGATCAGCCGCGGTTCAAGGCGCTGGCGGAATTCACCCAGCGGGTCGAGAAGATCGCCGCCGGGCGCGGCTGCACGGTCACGCTGGAAACCTATCACGACTGCGCGACGGCGGCCTGCGCGCCCTGGCTGCAGGACGGTTTCGCCCGCAGCCTCGAAACGCTCGGCCTGCCGGCGCCGCGGCTGGTTTCGGGCGCCGGTCACGACGGCCAGTCGATGAGCAAGCTGACCGATTTCGCCATGCTGTTCGTCCGCTGCAAGGGCGGCATCAGCCATAACCCCGCGGAATTCGCCAGCGTCGGCGACATGGGCCTGGCGGTCGCGGCCCTGATCCGCTTCATCGAGACGTTCGACCCGGCCCGCCGCGGCTGACCCAAACGGAAAGGGCAGCGCTGCGCGTCCTGGCCGGGTTCAGAACCAGCCCGTGTTGGACATCACCGCCCCTTCGTCTTGGCCGTGCTTGTCACGGCCATCCACGACTTTCCTGCGGCTTGAACGAAGTCGTGGGTGGCCGGGACAAGCCCGGCCAGGACGCGGTGTGGCTCGGCGAGCTTCATCGTCCGCCACGGCGCGCCGCCGATGCTGGCCTGTTCGTCATGACCGGGCTGGACACTCGCCCCGGCCAAGGCCGTGGTCCGGGCGCGACGGAAATGATCGAAGGCGGTGCTTCGCCCGCAATTTTCGGTCGCCAACCGGGATTTGCGCGGCCGGGCAGGGCAGACACGAGGGCGGGCCGGGCTCGCGGGTCTTGCGAAACGGGGGCTAAGCCGCCTAATGAGACACGATAATCCTGTCGGGATGAGCCATGGCCACGCTGATCGATACCCTGAAGCGGGACGCCCGCCCCAGGCACCCTGAAAAGGCGCACCGCCCGGACCAGCCGATCCAGCGCAAGCCGGATTGGATCAGGGTCAAGGCGCCGGGTTCGCCCAAATGGGCCGAGACCAATCGGATCGTGAAGGAAAACGGCCTGGTCACCGTCTGCGAG
>JBOFDB010000438.1:0-4754 GCA_051646545.1 Sphingomonas sp. | reverse complement strand
GGGGGGGGGCTGGGGCGGCCACGCCCTCATCCGCGATGCGTTCGCGCATCCAGCGCCACACCGGCGCCATGTCGGGGAAGAAGCCCAAATGGCGGAACGGCGTGGTCTGCGCGCTGAAACGGACATCATCCCATGCCAGCGGCCAGCCCGCGCGCGCCACGGGCGTGGTGAAGCTCCATCGCCCGCCACCATCCTCATCCGATCCCGGAACGAATTCGCCATCCATTGTCCAGTCGGGCGAAGCAGGCGCCCACAAGGCCTGCCCCTCCGGCCGGACGAAGCGATAGCGGCCATAGCGTTCGAGCTTGCGGCCATGGCCGCTGTCGATCAGGCCGTAATCAGCCCAGGGCTCGCCGATGAGCGTGTGGAGCGTCACAGCCGTGGCGTCGCCCGCCCGGCGATATAGGCGGTGATGGCAGCCAGCGTCGCCGGCAGCGTCGCATAACGCTCCTCGCGCTCGAACAAATCGCCCATCCGCGCCGGCAGCATCGGCCGCACCCCGGTGGCCCGCTCGACCGCGTCGGGAAATTTGGCGGGATGCGCGGTGGCGAGCGTCACCACCGGCACCGCCGCATCAAGTCCAGCGCGGCGCGCCGCCGCAAGGCCGATCGCACTGTGAGGATCGATCGTGTGGCCGCATGCTTCCTGTGCCCAGCGCATCGCCAGTGCCATGTCATCGACATCGACCCGGTCACCGGCAAACAGCATGGCTGCGCCGTCGCGCTGGGCATTGCTCAGCTGCATCGCCCGCGTGTTGTCAAAGCCCGCCATCTGCGCCGCAAGTGCCGCACCGTCACGACCGTTCAGATCGAACAGCAGCCGTTCGAAATTGCTCGACACCTGAATGTCCATCGACGGGCTGGGGGTCGCGACGACCTGGCGGCTCGAATAATCGCCGCTCGCCAGCGCGCGCGCCAGAATGTCGTTGACGTTGGTCGCCACGATCAGCCGGGCGACGGGCAACCCCATTTGCGCCGCCGCATAACCGGCAAAGACATCGCCGAAATTGCCGGTCGGCACGCTGAACGCCACCGGGCGTTCGGGCGCGCCCAGCCGGACGGCGGCATAGAAATAATAGACGATCTGCGCCATCAACCGCGCCCAGTTGATCGAATTGACCGCGCCCAGCCGATAGCGTGCAGCGAAACCGGCATCGCCGAACATTGCCTTTACCAGCGCCTGCGCGTCGTCAAAGCTGCCCTCAATCGCGATATTGTGGATGTTGGGGGCGAGCACCGTCGTCATCTGGCGGCGCTGCACATCGGAGACGCGGCCGCGGGGGTGAAGCATGAAGACGTCGATCCCCGCCCGACCCGCCAGCGCATCGATCGCCGCCGATCCGGTATCGCCGCTGGTCGCGCCGATGATGGTAAGGGGATCGGCACTGCCGGTTAGAAAGCGTTCGAACAACAGCCCCAGCAGCTGCAGCGCGACATCCTTGAACGCCAGGGTCGGGCCGTGGAACAGCTCAAGCAGCCAATGCTGCCCGTCCATCTGGACCAGCGGCGTCACCGCGACGTGCGCGAAACGGCCATAAGCCGCGGTGCACAGCGCGGTCAGCGCGTCGCGGTCCAGCGTATCGCCGACAAAGGGCGCCATGACGCGGGCGGCGGTGTCGACATAGGATAGGCCGCGCAAGGCGGCGATGTCAGCGTCGGTCAGCCGGGGCCAGAAGCGCGGCACATAAAGGCCGCCATCGCTTGCCAGACCGGCCAGCGTGACGGCCGGGAAATCGAGCGCGGGCGCCGTGCCGCGAGTGCTGACATAGTCCATCGGGGCCGAGCGCTTAGCGCGCTCGCCGACGCAAGGCCAGCGCGTAGATGATCACCGCCAGCGCCGCAAAGATGAACCACTGCACCGCATAAGCGAGGTGATTATTGGGGATGGCGGCCGGGCTGGGGCGCGGGCTGGGGCTGAGGCCGACGGGCGATTGATCGGCGATGATCATCAGCGCCTGGGGCGCCGGGGGATGGACCAATCCCTCGATCAAGCTCGCATGGCTGGGGGCGGTGATGATCGTGCCGCTCACTCGCCCGCCCCGCCAGTTCGGGCGGAAATTGGGATCATGCGTCGTGCCAAGTTCAACCGCAAAGCCCGGCCCTTCCGCCCCGGTGCGGCATTGCGCGATCAGCCGCCACCCCCGCGCGCCGGCTCCTTCCACCTGCCAGCCTGTCGGGTTGAGGCAAAAGGCGCTGGCCCGGCGATACAGCAGCGTGTCGTCGGTCGATCCCACCGGAAAGGCCATGGCAGGGCGCTGCTGATTGGCGGCATATTGCGCCAGCAGCGCCTCTTTCCATGTCCGCCGCTCAAGCTGCCAAAACCCCAGCGCGATCATGGCCGCAACGGCGAGGGCGACAATCAGCGTGGGCAGGATGGGCAGCCGCGTCATGGCTTGCGCGCGATGCGCCCCTCATGCGCGGCCTGGCGAAATTCCACCGCGATCAACGCTGCCTTGGCGAGCCGCAGCGCGCCGATCACCGCCGCGATCGTCACCGGCAGCCAGATGACCGCATGGACCCAGAAAGGCGGATGGACGGTCAATTCCAGCGCGATCGCCAGCGTGACGATGATCGTTCCCAGGATGAGCGTCAGGAACGCCGCCGGCCCATCGCCGACGTTGAAGCTGTCAAAATCGAGACCGCACACCGGGCATTGCGCGGCAAACCGCGTCAGCCCGGCAAACAGCGTGGGGTGGCCGCATCTTGGGCATAGACCGCCCAAAGCGATCCGCGCCAGGGGCAGCGCGGCACCAGCGGTGCCGTCGCCACCCTCTGGTTCATCATCCGCCATGGACCGGCGCGCCAGCACCGCCCCAGACATAGATGGAAACGAACAGGAACAGCCACACCACGTCGACAAAATGCCAATACCAGGCGGCCGCTTCAAAGCCGAAATGCTGGCGCGGGGTGAAGTGACCGGCATAGACGCGCGCCTGGCAAACGATCAGGAAGATCGTGCCGATCAACACGTGGAAGCCGTGAAAGCCCGTCGCCATGAAGAAGGACGCGCCGAAATTCAGGCCCGCAAAGTGGAAGGGCGCTTCGGAATATTCATAAGCCTGGATCGACGAGAAGATCAGGCCCAGCACGATCGTGATCCACAGCCCGGTCTTGAGGCCCGCGCGATCATTGTGCAGCAGCGAATGGTGCGCCCAGGTCACCGTGGTGCCCGACAGCAGCAGGATCAGCGTGTTGAGCAGCGGGAAGCCGAAGGGGTTGATCACTTCGACGCCCTTGGGCGGCCACTGGCCGATCACGCGCGTCACCGTCTGGGTGATGCGGTGAACGTCGCCGCCGACGATCTCGACCGGCTGGGGGAACAACGAAAAGTCGAAAAACGCCCAGAACCAGCCGACAAAGAACATGACCTCCGACGCGATGAAGAGGATCATGCCATAGCGCAGGTGAAGCTGAACCACCGGCGTGTGATCACCACGGTGCGCCTCGCGGATCACATCCGACCACCACAGGAACATGGTGAGCAGCACGCCGCCCAGCCCCAGCAGGAACACCAGGCCGCCCGATGCGGCATTGTGCATCCACATGATGCCGCCCGACGCCATGGCCAGTGCCGCCATCGCGCCCATCAGCGGCCAGAAGCTGGGGCTCAAAATGTGGTAATCGTGGTTCTTGGCGCCTGCCATATTCCCTGCCCTTTTGGTCTCGTCCCGATCCGCTCTAGCTTGCCGCTTTGGGCGAATCCACCGGGTAAAATGTGTAGCTCAAGGTAATTGTCTGCACGTCCTTCTCGTCGGGATCGTTCAGCATCTTGGGATCGACGAAAAAGATAACCGGCATGCGCGCGGTCTCGTGCGGCTTCAGCGTCTGCTGGGTAAAGCAGAAGCACTGGATTTTGGTGAAATACAGCCCGGCTTGCGCGGGCGTGACGTTGAAGGTCGCAGACCCCGTGATGGGATGATCGCTGTTGTTGGTCGCGGTGAAGAACGCCAGGTTGCGCGCGCCGACCTGCACCGTCATCTGCCGCTGTTCCGGCGCAAAGCCCCAGGGCATGTGCGGCGCGACATTGGTGTCGAACTGGACATTGACGAGCCGCCCCACCCCGCCGGGCGCGGCTTGCGCGCGCTGCGTGGTGCCGTTCAGCCCCGTTGCCTGGCAGAACATGCGATAAAGCGGGACGCTCGCCCAGCCCAGGCCGGTCATGCACAAAGCCACTACGCCGGCGATCATCGCGGTGCGGATACGGCGGTTCATGCGGCCCCCGCCTTGATCCGCGCGATCGACACCGCGAACACCAGCACCACGAAGGCGGCGAGCGCCAGCGCCATCACCAGCGCCCGGCTGCGCTGGCGCGCGCGGATCAAATCCTCATCGTCATGTCGCAATGTCATCACGCTATCCACCGGTCGATGACCAATGCCGCAAACAGCACCAGCACATAGAAAATCGAATAAACGAACAGCGCGCGTTCGGCCCGCATCTCGACAGGGGTCGGCGCCGCGGCGATCACGACCCAAAGGTTGAGCGCGACGAACCCCGCCGACGCGACCAGCGCCACCACCCCATAAGCGAGGCCCGCATAGCCCAGCGCCCATGGCACCAGCGCGACCGCGCTCATCGCCATGGTATAGGCGAGCATCTGCCACCGCGTCGCGCGGTCGCCTGCCACCACCGGCAGCATCGGCACCCCGCCCTTGGCGTAATCGTCGCGGATCAGCAGCGCGAGTGCCCAGCTGTGCGGTGGCGTCCACAGGAAAATCAGCGCGAACATGAGGAGCGGCAGCGGCGCCACCTGCC
>JBOFDB010000005.1:0-6848 GCA_051646545.1 Sphingomonas sp. | reverse complement strand
GCACAGCCGCGCCGCAAAGGCAGTGATCCGACCCAACGCCGGATCGTCGCGCAACGCGACAAGGTCGTCATCGTCAAAAGCGCCGAGTCGATCGGCAGGATCGCTGGCCAAGGACGGTTCAACCCGCTTCACCGGCCGTCAAACCGACCGGCATGCGACGCGGGACTAGAACGGAACGTCGTCGTCGAGATCGTCAGGAAAGGCGCTTGCACCTTTGCCGAACGCGCCAGCACCGTTTCGGTTGCCTGCGCCGCTCGGTTCGCTGCGGCCGCCACCGAAATCATCCCCGCCCGAACCCCAATCGTCGCGCCCGCTGCTGACGCCGCCGCCAGCGCCCGGCGCGCCGTCGAGCATAGTGAGCACGCTGTTGAAGCCCTGCAGCACGATTTCGGTCGAATAACGGTCCTGGCCCTGCTGGTCCTGCCATTTGCGCGTCGTGAGCGCGCCTTCGATATAGACCTTGCTGCCCTTGCGCAGATAGCGTTCGGCAACGTTGGCGAGGCCTTCGTTGAAGATCTTGACCGTGTGCCACTCGGTCTTTTCCTTGCGCTCGCCCGAATTGCGGTCCTTCCACTGCTCGGACGTGGCGATGCGCAGCTCGACCACCTTGCCGCCATTCTGGAAAGTGCGGCTTTCGGGATCGCGGCCAAGATTGCCGACCAGAATGACCTTGTTGACGCTGCCCGCCATGATGCTTGTCCTATAATCCCAATGCCGTTGCGGCCCAGAAGGTCGCGCCAGAAGCGAGATAGGCCAGCGCGAACAGATAGCCAACCATGAATGCGGGCCATTTCCAGCCATTGGTCTCGCGCCGCGTGACCGCGATCGTCGAAATGCACTGCGGCGCGAAAACGAACCACATCAGGAAGGCGAGCGCGGTCGGCAAGCTCCAATGGCCGCGCAGATTGGCGGCGAGCGCGTCATGGCCCTTGCCCTCTTCCGGGTTGTCGACGGCATAGACGGTGCCGAGCGCCGCGACCGCCACTTCGCGCGCCGCCATCGCCGGGATCAGCGCGAGCGCGATGTCGCGGTTGAAGCCGATCGGCTGCGTCACCACCGCCAGGCCATTGGCGATGCGGCCGGCGACCGAATAATCGACCGGCGACACGTTGGACCCGGTGGGCGGTTTGGGGAAGCTGAGCAACAACCACAGGATGACGGTGGAGGTGAGGATGATGGTGCCCGCGCGCTTCAGGAAAATTTCCACGCGCGTCCACAGGCCGAGCGCGATGTCGCGCGCGCGCGGCCATTGATATTTGGGCATTTCCATCATGAAGCCCGACGACGCGCCCTGCGCCACCGTCCGCCGGATGACGAGCGCGGCGATGAACGCTCCGACGATGCCGAGGATATAGAGCCCGAACAGCACCAGCCCCTGCAGGCCGATAAAGCCCAGGACCGGCCGATCGGGAATCAGCGCGCCGATGATGAGGGTATAGACGGGGAGGCGCGCCGAGCACGTCATCAGCGGCGCGATAAGGATCGTCGTCAGCCGGTCCTTCTCATCCTCGATCGTTCGCGTCGCCATGATGCCGGGCACCGCGCAGGCGAAGGACGACAGCAGCGGGATGAAGGCGCGGCCCGACAACCCGACCGAAGCCATCACCCGGTCCATCATGAACGCGGCGCGGACCATATAGCCCGATGCCTCGAGCAGCAGGATGAAGAAGAACAGGATCAGGATCTGCGGCAGGAATTTCACCACCGCGCCGACCCCGGCGATGACGCCCTCGCTCAAAAGATCGCGAAAAAAGGAGGGCGGCAGGCTGGCGTCAACCCATTTGCCGATCGCGTTGAAGCCGGCGTCGATGGCATCCGCCGGTGCGGCACCGGCGAAGAACACCAGCTGGAACATCGTGAACAGGATGGCGAACAGCAGCAGCAGGCCCCAGACCGGGTGCATCGCGACCGCATCGATCGCGTGCGTCCAGCGGCGCACGGGGGTTTCTGAAACCGTTGCCAATCGCGAAATCGTGCGCGCGCGGCGTTGCAGCGCGGCAACGTCTTCCTGCTGGGGCGGCGCATCGGCCGCGCGGACGCGGGCGGCACCGCCGGGCAGGATGAGCTCGCTGAGTTGTGTTTTCAGCTCCTCGAGCCCGCGCTTTCTGACGGCGACAGTGGGGATGACGGGTACGCCCAGCTCACGCGCCAATGCGGCCGGATCAAGTTCCAGCCCGTCGCGGGCGGCGAGATCGACCATGTTGAGCGCGACGACGGTCGGCAGCTTGAGCGCGATCAGTTGCAACGCAAAGCGCAAGTGGTTGTCGAGATTGGCAGCATCCACGACGATCACGATCGCATCGGGCAGCCGTTCGCCCGCTTGTGCGCCCGTCACGACATCCCGCGTCACGCGTTCGTCGGGGCTCATCGGGTCGAGCGAGTAAGTGCCGGGCAAATCGACCAGCTCGACGGGGCGCCCGTCGGACAGGGCAAGCCGCCCGGCATGACGCTCGACCGTGACGCCGGGATAATTGCCGACCTTTTGCCGCGCGCCGGTAAGCGCGTTGAACAGCGCCGATTTGCCGGCATTGGGATTGCCGACCAGCGCGACCAGGGGGAGGGCGGTCATTCAGCGGCGGTCGGCAGGTCGACCGAAATTGCGTTGGCGACGTTGCGCCGCATCGCCACCGTCATTCGCCCGACCCGGCAAGCGATCGGTCCGCCGCCCAGCCGGGCACGGTGCATCACTTCAACGCCAACACCAAGGTCGAGCCCCAGCTCGCGCAGCCGCCGTGCCTCGGGCGCGGCCAACCCATCCCAGTTGATCGCCGTCACCGTTGCGGGTTGGCCAACCGGAAATCGGGCCAGAGTGTTGAGCGCATCCATAAGCGCCTAAATAATGTTTCTGCGAGCGATTATCAATAGCGATGCTGCCGCCGATCCCGCGAGCAGCAAGGACTAGCTGTCAGACCACCGGATAGCGCAGCCGTCCAATAAAGCGGGACAAGCTCGGCAAATTCTCGGTACGGCGCAAAAAGCCGGCCTTGGCCTTTTCAAAGCGCATAATCGCTTCGATGCGGCGGGCAAGGAAGGCACGGGTATCGGCCCAGTCGTCGCTTTCATCGTCAAGGAAAACGGTGATCGTCGCGGCATAGATCGCCATCAGCAGCGCGCGCTTGGTATAGTGGTTGTAATCGGTGGCGGTGTCGCCCGCCGCGCGCCACATCAGGTCGGCCGCGCGCCAACCCAGCGTCGCGGCATGCGCGGCGTTTTGCGGCATAGCGAGCAGGGCCAGGGCACGGCGCAGCGCTTCGCGACGGTCAGCCAGCACCGCCAGCCGCGCCTCGACCAGCGCGGCGATCTTTTGCCGGACTTTCATCGTCGCCAGCGTCTCGGGCGGCAGCGCGCGCGCCATTGCCGCGTCGACATGCGCGAACCAGGCATCGATCATGCCGACCGCGCCGCTATTGAACGCCAGCCGCGCGACATCAGGGTCGACGCCAGCCTGATCGGCGGCGGTGAGCAGCGCCGCGTCGCTCCACCCGTCAAACGCCGCATTGGCGGCGATCAGCGGGGCAAGGCCGGCGCGGATTTCGTCAAGCGTGGCGTCGGCGGCAATCGTCTCGGTCATCGTGAACTGGCTCCTTGGTCGCCGCTTTAGCTTCCCCGGCGGACCAGCACCAGCGCTGCTGCGACCAGCATGGCGCCGATCAGGTCGGGCGCGCCCAGCCGTTCGCCATAGGCAAGCCAGCCAATGCTCGCGCTTACCACCGGCTGGATGAGCAGGGCGATTCCCATCACCAGGGGCGATAAGCGCCCGATCGCATAGATCATCAATCCCTGGCCGAACACTTGGCTCGCCAATGCCAGCCCGATCAACGCGCCCCAATGCGCCGGCCAGATCGCTTCACCCGCTGCCCAGGCGAAGCATAGCAGCGGCAGGGTGCTGGCAATCGTCGATAGCGTCAGCGCCGGCAGGGGCGCCATCACTTGCCGCACGCGCGCCATCGCGATGAAATAGACGGTGTAGAGGATGCCCGCCGTCAGCGACAGCAAATCGCCCGCCAGATGGCGCGGATCGAGCGCATAGGACCGGCCAAGCAGCAGCGCCGCTCCCGCAGCTGCCAGCAGCAATGCCAGCGCCTGCGACCGATTGGGCAGCGCCTTTGCCGCGATGAAGCCATAGACCGGGAAAAACAGCACGGCTGCATTGCCGAACAAGGTCGCATTGGCAAGCGTAGTGCGGACGATGCCGAGGTGCCAGCTCGCCAGATCGGCGCCGAAACAGACTCCGCCGATCACCAGGCTCAGCCCAAGGCCAAGGGGAAGGCGCCCGGGCCGCCAGCCGCTCCGCATCGCCAATACCGCCAGGATCGGCGCCGCCAGCGTGACACGCCAGAAGGCGGCGCTAACCGGCCCTGATCCCGCCACCCGCACAAACCATGGGCCGAAAGCGAGCGCGATATTGCCCGCCAGCACCGCCGCCAGCGCCAGGCCATTGCCTTGCGGTGGCGCCCGATCAGCGGCTTTGGTTTCAGCCATGGCAGAAAAACTTGCGGTAGGGCATAGGTGCAAGCGCGGCCTTAGCGAGCTATCTGCGCTTTGTCCCGGCCGATCATCGGCCACAAGCCAAGGATGACAACGCTATGCCCACCCTTTTCGATCCGGTTCAACTTGGAGCGATTGCCGCGCCCAACCGCATCCTGATGGCGCCGCTGACGCGCGGCCGCGCGACGCGCGAGCATGTGCCGACGCCGATCATGGCCGAATATTACGCGCAGCGGGCGAGCGCCGGGCTGATCATCTCCGAAGCGACCGGCATCAGCCGCCAGGGCCTGGGCTGGCCGTTCGCGCCGGGCCTGTGGTCTGATGAGCAGGCAGCGGCATGGGCGCCGGTGACGGCGGCGGTGCATGCCGCCGGAGGTCGTATCGTCGCGCAGCTGTGGCATATGGGGCGGCAGGTCCATTCCTCGGTCATCGGCGAACAGCCGGTGTCGTCCTCGGCCACCGCGTCGCCCGGCCAGGCGCACACTTATGATGGCCGCAAGGATTTTGAGACCGCGCGCCCGCTCGCCATTGAAGAAATTCCGGGCCTGCTCGACGATTATGCCCGCGCCACCCGCAATGCGCTTGCCGCAGGTTTCGATGGCGTCCAGATCCACGCCGCCAATGGCTATCTGATCGACCAGTTCCTGCGCGACAACGCCAATCATCGCGACGATATTTATGGTGGCTCGATTGAGAACCGCACGCGGCTGCTGCGCGAAGTGGCGGAGCGGGTGGCGTCGGTGGCGGGCGCGGATCGCACCTCGGTTCGCCTGTCGCCCAACGGCAATTCGCAAGGCGTGGATGACAGTCAGCCCGAGTTGACCTTCACCGCGGCTGCCAGGCTGCTCAACGACATCGGCATCGCGTTTCTCGAACTGCGCGAACCCGGCCCCGATGGCACCTTTGGCCGCACCGATGTGCCCAAGCAATCGCCCGCGATCCGGGAGGTCTTTACGCGCCCGCTGGTGGTGAATTCCGAATATTTCACCGCTGCCGATGCGCAGGCGGCACTCGATTCGGGCGTTGCGGACGCGGTCAGCTTTGGTCGCGCATTCCTCGCCAATCCCGATCTGCCCGAACGGCTGCGCACCGGCGCGCCGCTGAATGAGGGCAATATCAGGACGTGGTACAGCCAGGGGCCTGAAGGTTATATCGATTACCCGACGCTGGAAGCGGTGTCGGCGTAAATCCGGCTACCCGTCATTGCGAGCGAAGCGAAGCAATCCAGCTTGCGCCGAGCCTGGATTGCTTCGTCGCTGACGCTCCTCGCAATGACGGTTATTTATTCTAGCGGCACGAACGTCACGGGCAGCCCATCCTTTGGCCGGGGGATGGGCCAGGCCTGCCAGTCCTCGCCCGCGCCGGGTGCGAGGTCGATGCGATAGCGGCGGAGCAACTGCGCCATCAGGATGCGGATCTGCATCTCCGCAAAGTGCAGGCCCAGGCACATATGTGCGCCGCCGCCAAAGGGCACCCAGGCATATTTGTGGCGGCCGCGTGCCTGATCGGGCGAAAAGCGCATCGGGTCGAACCGCTCGGGGTCAGGCCAGATGTCGGGCATTTTGTGCGTATAGCCAACCGACAAGCCTACCTGTGTTCCGGCGGGAATGCGGTATCCGCCAAATTCAAATTCCTTCAGCGCCCGACGCGGGATGGAGGGGACGGGCGGCACCAGCCGCAGCGCCTCGCGGAACGCCCATAGCGTGAGCTCCATGCGATCGAGCTGGCCATAAGCGGGGCCGTCGTCATCGTTCAGCCCCAGCGCCAGCACTTCCTCGCGCAGCTTATCCTGCCAATCCTGATGCCGCGCCAGCATCATCACCAGGCTGGTCGCCGATGAGGTGATGGTGTCATGCGCCGCCATCATCAGGAAATTCATATGGTCGGCAATCGCCTGATCGCTGAGCAACTGGCCATTCTCATCGGTCGCGCGACAGAAGATCGAGAAGAAATCCTGGCCGTCCGCCTTGGCGCCGCCCTCACGCCGCGAGGGAATTTCGCGCTTGAACAGATCGACCAGATAAGCGCGTGCCGCCGCGCCCTTGCCCATCTTGGTGCCCGGCAGCGGCGAACGGATCGGCGCGACCGAGGCCTGCACTTCATCAACAAACGCCTGGTTGATCCGGTCCGCTTCCGGCCCCAGCGGCATGCCGAGAAAGCAATCGGCGGCGAGATCGAGCGACAGCTGCTTGATCGCCTTGTAAAATGGCATCGTCTGATTGCCCCAGCCCGCCACTTCGCGCGCGATGCCGACGTTGAGGCGCTCGGCATAATGACGCATCGGCTCGGGCTTGAACGCGACGGACAAGGTGCGGCGGTCGGCGCGATGCTGATCGAAATCCATCAGCATCAGGCCGCGC
>JBOFDB010000158.1:0-1135 GCA_051646545.1 Sphingomonas sp. | reverse complement strand
CGGTTGCTCATTCTCGCCATGGCAAGCCGGCGGCGCGCTGGGCTTATCGGGATGCGGCCGGGGCGGTGTGCTTCTATCACGACCGATACGAACCGAAAGGCGAGCGCAAGCAATTTTCGCCTTTGACCTTGTGGCGTTTCCCTGACGGCCGGTTGCAATGGCAGTTCAAGGCCCCGACCGGGCCGCGCCCGTTGCTGGGTTTGGTTGAGCTGTCACGCCCTGGCCTAGTGACCGCCGATCCCGCGCGGCCCGTGCTGATCGTGGAAGGCGAGAAAGCCCGCGATGCGGCCGTTTTGCTGTTCCCTGAAAACCCTGTGCTGACCTGGCAGGGCGGGGCGCAAGCCGTGAGCAAAGCCGATTGGTCGCCATTGGCCGGCCGTGAATGCTGGCTTTGGCCGGATAACGACCCGGCCGGAACCAAGGCGGCCCGCGATGTTGCGGCGGCGCTGGCTGCGGTCGACGCCGGGAAAGTGTCGATTTTCAACCTGGCGGCATTCGCCCGGCGGGCTATCGAGGCAGAGGGGACGGCGGCGCTTGCCGATGGCGAACCGCTGGCAGCGGGTGACGACGCGGCCGATCTGGTCGCCCGTGGTTGGACGGCGGCGCATGTGTCCCTGCTGCTGTCGGACCCTGACACGCTGCGCCCGGTGCAGCCGGCCGCCGGCAAGGCAGCCGAGGCGAGCGGCGAAGCCCCCAAGGCGGGCCGCTTCCTACTCGACGCCAAGGGCGTTTGGCTGATCGAAACGGACCGCGCGCCGCGCTGGGTATGCGCGGCCGTGGAGCCGGTGGCACGGGTGCGCGATCCCCGGAATTACGCATGGGGTTTGCTGGTCGAATTTTTCGACCCGGATAAGACGTTGCATCGTGTCATTGTCCCGGCCGCGCTGTTTCGTGGCGACGGTGCCGAGGTTGCCGGCCTGCTGTTGGACCAGGGCTTGCAGATTGCGCCGCGCGGCCGCCCGGCGCTGGTCGAATACTTGCAGACCGCCAGCCCGAAAGCGCGCGCCCGTGTGACCAACCGGACCGGCTGGCACGATGCCGGCCCCGTGGGGGCGGTGTTCGTGTTGCCGGATAACGCCATTGGCCCCAATGCCGGCGCGTGGATATACGAGAGCGAGGGCGGCGGCGCTTCACC
>JBOFDB010000332.1:0-7690 GCA_051646545.1 Sphingomonas sp. | reverse complement strand
GCGATTTCGCGCATGTCGAGCTGTTGATCGATTACCTGGCGCGGCACGAACCGGCCCTGCTGGGCAAGCCGCGACTGGACAACGTCAATCTGGCGCTGGCGCTGGATGAAGTGGCGCACAAAGCCGAGCTGGGGCGGTGGCGGCGGGACGGCGAGTGGCGAGGGGCTTGCCCCTGCGTCGGGCGTCGGCTGCGCTGTTACCAGCTTTGCCGGCTGCGACCGTTCATGGTGCGGATGCCCGTGCTCCTTCGCCTTGGCCGGCGCGAACATCGCGATCAGCGGCGCGGGCACGGCAAGGTGGATCGGCGGGAAGAACCCCGTTGCTGCCGCCGTGGCGCTGGCCACGCCCAGCGCGATGACGCCAATGCTGGCGCGCCGCATCCAGGCGCCGCGCCTGCCGTCACCAAATACGCGGCGGCGTGGCAGCGGGGGCAGCGCGGCCAGCCCGGGCGGTGGCATTTTGGCGATGCGTTCGCCAAAGCCGGGCATCGGCTCGGGCACGGCAAACCGGTCAAGCGCGCGCGCCATCGCCGCATCGATGATCAGACGGTCAGTCTCGGTCACGACGCTCCTCCCGGATCGCCGAGAATGCCTGCTGCCGCCAGCTTGTCGCGCAACGTGGCGCGGGCGCGGAACAGCAGCGATTCAAATGCCTTGATGTTCATGTCCATCGCATGGGCGGCAGCCATGTTGCTCAAATCCTCGTAATAGGTCAGCACGATCGCCGCGCGCTGCCGTTCGCTCAATGCATCGATGCACCGAACGACCGCTGCCCGATCCTGATCCTCCTCGATCAGCACATCGGCATTGGGCGCTTCATCGACACGCTCGGGTACGCCTTCGTCACTCACCGTCCGGCGACGACGCAGCCGGTCCAGGCACAAATTGGTGGTGACGCGGCACAGCCAGGCACCAATGCCCGACCCTGTCTCTCGCCACCGCGCGGCGTGTTGCCACAGCCGCAGAAACGCCTCTTGCGCGACGTCCTCCGCCTCGGTCGCGTCGCCCAGCATGCGATAGGCGATGCGCCGCATGGCAACGGCATGGGCATCGGCGATGGCGCGAAACGCCGCAGGGTCACGCGCGGCGACGCGCGCCATCAGCGCGGCGTCATCCTGCCTTTGTGTCCCTGTGCCGCGTTGCGCCAGCACGTGCTGCCCTTTTTCCGTCGTCCCGCCGGGACGTCGCCGCTTTGGTCGATTAACGGGGCGCCCGGCGATATCCTTCGCTGATGTTACTCAGGATAGGTGATTTGCCACCATAGGGCAAAGTCGCGGCGCTGGTCGGCGCTCATGTGAAGGCCGGTCTTGCTGCGCCGCCACAGCGCATCATCAGGCGCGCGCGCCCATTCGCGGTCGTGCATCCAGCGCGCTTCCACTTCGCTCAGGCCGCCGCCAAATTGCCGCCCCAGCCCCGCCAGATCCTCAATCCCGGCCAGCATCTCATCCAGCATCGACCCATAAGCCCGCACCAATCGCACCGCCTGATCGGCCGGCAGAAAGGGCCAGCGCGCGCGCACGGTGGCAAGGAAACCGGCGAAATCCCCGATATCGCCGCCGGGAAACAGGCGGTTGCGCGTCACCCGGCGTGGTTTGATGCTCAGCGGCGCGGCGAGCTTTGCCACCGCCTCTTCGGCCAAATGCCGTGCCGTGGTGATCTTGCCGCCAAAGACTGAGAGCAGGGCGGGGCCAGTCGCATCGAGCTCGAGCACATAATCACGGGTGACGGCCTTGGCCTCGCTCGCGCCGTCATCATAAAGCGGCCGCACGCCCGACCAGGTCGACACGACGTCACCCGGCGCAATCTGTTGGCGGAAATGTCGGTTGGCCGCGTCGCACAGATAGGCAATCTCGTCGGCGTCGATCACCGCGTCCTCAGGCGCGTTGACGGGAACATCGGTCGTGCCGATCTCGGTAAAGTCGCGCTGCCACGGAATGGCAAAGACGATGCGACCATCGGGCTGTTGCAGAATATAGGCATGGTCGCCGTCATACAGGCGCGGCACGACGATGTGGCTGCCCTTGATCAGCCGGACATTGGCAGCGGCGTTGACGCCCAGCCGACCCATCATCTGGTGAACCCACGGTCCGGCGGCATTCACGATCGCGCGGGCGCTGACCCGTTGACCATCAGCCAGCGTTGCGTCCCAATGATCGCCGATGCGCCGCGCCGAGACGAGTTCGGTCCGAGTGTTGATCGCTGCCCCGTGCGCCGCCGCATCGATGGCGTTGAGCAAGGTGAGCCGGGCATCGTCGACTTGCGCATCCGAATAGACGAAGCCGCGTGCCCCGTCCTTCAACGGCGCAACAAAGCCGGTGTCGCTGCGCCTTAACCCGCGCGACCGCGGCAGCGACATGCGCCCGCCAAGAAAATCATAGAGATACAGCCCCAGCCGCAACATCCACCATGGCCGCGCGCTATGCTCATAGGGCAGGATGAAGAGCATTGGCCGGATCAGATGCGGCGCGGCATGGACCAGCCGCTCACGCTCGCGCAGCGCCTCTGCAACCAGCTTGAATTCGTAATATTCAAGGTAGCGCAGCCCGCCATGAATCAGCCCGGTCGATGCCGAGGAGGTGGCGCCTGCCAGATCGCCCTTGTCGACCAGCAGCACCGACACGCCATTCAGCGCGGCCTCGCGTGCGATTGCCGCGCCGTTGATGCCGCCGCCAATGATGAGCAGATCATATGTCACCGTTGTCGGATAGGGCGCGGGCGAGCGCGGGTCCAGTCCGCTTGGGGCCGGCCGTCGGAACCCGTCTTCACGCCGAAGGTTGATCCAGTCGGCAGCAGGGCTTGAGGAGACGATAGATGCGCAAAGCGGCATTTGCTGCAGTGGCACTGGTCGGTGCGCTGACCGCGCAACCGGCGCTGGCCGATCCGCCGAACGGGTGGCAGCAGGATCGCTATGGCCAGCACGATCAGGGCGATGACCGTGACCATGGCGACCATCGCGATCGCGGCGATGGCCGTGATCAAGGTGGTGGCCGTGATCAAGGGGACGGTCGTGATCGGGGCGATGATCGCTATCGTGGTGATGACCGTTATCGCGGCGGTGACGATCATGGTCGTGGCGGCTGGCGCGGCGAGGACGATCGCAGTCGCGGTTGGCGCGGCTGTCCGCCGGGGTTGGAGCGCAAGGGCTGCGTCCCGCCCGGTCAGGCACGGCATTATTTCTATTCGCGTGGTCAGGCCTTGCCCTATGGTTATGGCGGCTGGACGCGCTATGACGCATTGCCCGTGCAATTCCGCCATCGCTACGGCTATGGCGACCGCTATCGCTACATTTACCGTGACAATGTGGTTTACGTGGTCGATCCGCGCACACGGCTGATCCGCGATGTGGTCGATCTGTTGAGCTATTGAGGCGATGGCGGTTTGGCGTGGCGTCCCCACGCGGAACCGCCTATCCTTGCGGCCATGCCCAAGCCCAAGCGCCCGGCAGGCTTGCCGAGCCGCCAGCAGATCCTGGATTTCATCACCTCGACGCCCACCCCGGCCGGCAAGCGGGAAATTGCCCGTGCATTTGGCTTATCGGCGCAGGAAAAAATCGCGCTGAAAGCGCTGCTCAAGGACATGGCCGATGAGGGGCTGATCGATTCCGCGCCCGGCCGCGCTTTCCACAAGATGGGCGGCGTCCCCAAGGTGACGGTGCTGCGCGTCACCGATGTGGGGGATGACGGCACCATCTGGGCCGTGCCCGAAAGCTGGCATGCCGAAACGCCGCCGCCGCTGCTCAGAGTGCGCGATCGCAAGCAAGGCGCGCTGGCGCTGGGAGACCGAATCCTCGCCCGCACCGAGGAAGCGGGCAAGGGCTGGATCGCGCATCCCATGAAGACGCTGGCGCGGGGTGAGGCGCTGATGCTCGGCGTGCTGCGGCAAGTGGGCGACCGGCTGTTCCTGCAAGGCGTCGAGAAAAAGGAACGGCGTGATTTTCCGGTGGCGGATGCGGGCGGGGCGCAAGCCGGTGACCTGGTGCTGGCGGAAAAGACCGGCCGCCCGCCGCGCATCGCCGCGCGGGTGACGCAAGTGCTGGGCGATCCCTTTGCACCGCGCGCCTTTTCGTTGATCGCGGTGCACAAGCACGAGATTCCGGTCGCGTTCAGCGAGGAAGCGCTGAATGAGGCGACGCGGGTGGCGAAGCAGCCGCTCGACGGACAGGGCCGTGAAGACCTGCGCCATCTTCCCATCATTGCGATCGACCCTGCCGATGCGCGTGACCATGACGACGCGGTCTGGGCGGTGCCCGATGGTGATCCCGCCAACCCCGGCGGCCATCGCGCCATCGTCGCCATCGCGGATGTCAGCTTTTACGTGCGGCCGGGTGCCGAGCTTGATCGGGAGGCGCGGCGGCGCGGCAACAGCGTCTATTTCCCCGATCGCGTCGTGCCGATGCTGCCCGAAATCCTGTCAGCCGATATCTGTTCGCTGAAAGAGGGCGAAGACCGCGCGGCGCTTGTCTGTCACCTGACCATCGACAAGGCGGGCGCGATCACGGGGTATCGCTTTGCCCGCGCGGTGGTGCGGATCGCCGCGAACATCGCTTATGAGGACGCGCAGGCGGCGATCGATGCTAATTCCTCTACGTCGTCGCCCCAGCGAAAGCTGGGGCCGCTCTCGGAAAGAGCGACCGAGAACGATCCCGGCGTGCGCTGGGATGACGAGCGTATTCTTCCCGCGCTCCGCAACCTCTGGGCCTGCTGGCGTTCACTTGCGGCGGCGCGCGCGAAGCGCGAGCCGCTCGACCTTGATCTGCCCGAGCGGCGAGTCGTGCTGGATGAAAAGGGGCGGATCATGTCGGTCACCCCGCGCGAGCGGCTCGACGCGCACCGGCTGATCGAGGATTATATGATCGCCGCCAACGTCGCCGCCGCGCTGGCGCTGGAGCGCAAGAAGGCGCCGGTCATGTATCGCGACCATGAGCCGCCATCGCGCGAAAAGCTGGTGGCGCTGAAGGACTATCTCGCCACGTTCGGCCTCGATTTCGCGCTGGGCCAGGTCATTCGCCCCGCCACCTTCAACCATGTCATCGCGCGCGCCCGCGCCCTGGCGACGGCGGCGGAAGACGGTGCCGATATCGTGCCGCAAATCATGGAACAGGTGCTGCGCAGCCAGACCCAGGCCTATTACGGGCCTGAAAATCATGGTCATTTCGGGCTGGCGCTGGCGAGCTATGCGCATTTCACGTCACCGATCCGGCGCTATGCCGACCTGATCGTCCATCGCTCGCTGGTCGCCGCCTTTGGGCTTGGGCCAGGCGGGCTGAGCGAAGGCGAAGCGGCGACGATGGCGCGGATCGGCGAAAGCATTTCGGGGCTCGAGCGCCGCGCGATGGAGGCGGAGCGGGAGACAATCGACCGTTATGTCGCTGCCTATCTGTCGGAACGCGTCGGCGAGGTGATCGAGGCGCGCATCACCGGCGTCCAGAATTTCGGCTTCTTCGCCACGGTGGAGGGCATTGGCGGCGACGGGCTGGTCTCAGTGCGCGATCTGGGCAGCGAGTATTTCCATTATGACGAGGCCCGGCGTGCGCTGGTCGGCGATCATAGCGGCGACAGCTACGCGATTGGCCAAAGGTTGGCCTTGCGGCTGGCCGAGGCCAACCCGGTGTCGGGCGCGCTGCGTTTTGAACTACCCGAAGGCAGCTATGGCGGCGGTGACATTACCCATCCGCGCGGCAAAAAGCCCCCGCGCGTGCTGAAACGCCGCGGCCGCCCGGGCAATATCCGCCATGACGGGCGACGGCGCTAGGCGCGGTCCACGACGGATTAACGACCTTTCTATGGTAGCTTAGCATCTTTGTCCGCGATCGGGCCAGCGCGGGCGATTTTCCTTCTTCACAAAACAGTATCAAATATGTCATCATTCTGTAACAGACCAAATCCGGTCTGACAGGAGAGTGAAGATGACCAATTGGATTGCCTTGTCCTTGCTTGTCGCGGCGCCGCTGCCGGCTGTGGCAGCGGCCGCCCCGCACCCCAACCAGCCTGCGCTGCAACTTGACCTGCGCGCCCTGGAAACCGAAGCACGGATGAGCCCTGATGATGGCGGCACTGCCATCGAGCTTGCCAGCGCCTATATGCGCGTTGGCCGTTACGCCGATGCCGCCGCTGCCTATCGCCATGCGCTTGCGGCCGACAATCAGATGATGGAGACCTCGACGGGCGATGCCATCTGGTCGCACGATGTCGCCCGCCAGATGCTGGCGCATGACGTGCTGCTGACGGCGCGGTAACGCGTCGCGTTGAGGCCGGGGCGGTCGCCCGCCCCGGTTCCCTATTGAACCTCGAACGTCATGCCCGCCTTGGCGCGCAACCGCTCGATCAACGGCGCAGCCATGATCGCGCCGGGCGTCCACACCCCGCCTTTCGCATCGGCAACGTCATGCGCCAGGCAGAGCGCGCTTTCCGCGATCATCTTGCTGGTTGAGCCATAGCCGGGATCCTTGTCGCCGGTAACGACGCTGTCGATCCGCTCGCCGCCCGCCATTTCTCCCACGAACAAGATGTCGTAAAATCCCGCGTCGCGCTCTTCCTTGGACGGGCCTTCGCCGGGCTTGGGCCCGCCGTCGCCGGCCAGCGGGTTGATCTTGGCCATCGCCTCGGCTGCGGCCTTGCCCAGCTCCCCCAGCCCGGGGGCGACCATCATCTCGTCATAGACAAAGTCACTGCCATAAGGATGGCCGAGCAGGAAATTGGTACGGTGGACATTCTTGGTGTTGATCGCCGCCATGATGAAGGGCGCGACCCAGGCATCGATCGCGCGATCATATTCGGGAATCAATCCGGTCGGCTGGGTCGGGCCGGTAAAGCCCGGGGTCAGGCCGAACGGGCTGGTCAGCGTCGCGATCAAGGCCGGGTTCTTGGCAACGGCGGCGAGCGTCGCCTTCAGGCTGGCGGCGGTGCCGCCCGAAAACGTGCCCTTCATCTGCCGCACCCGGCCCTTCACGCGTGGCGCGGGCGTGCCGAACCGCGCTTTGGCTGCTTGCTGCAGCGTGTAAACGCCAAGATCGAACGGGATCGAATCGAACCCGCAGGAAAACACGATCCGCGCGCCTGTCCCCTGCGCCTGCGCATGATGCTGGTCGATCATCGCGCGCATCCAGCCGGGCTCGCCGCACAGATCGACATAGCCGGTGCCGGTTTCGACGCAGGCGGCGACGAGGTCGCTGCCATAAAGCTGATAGGGGCCGACGGTGGTTAGGATCACCGTCGCCCGGTTGCACATCGCGCGCAAGCTGGCGGGGTCATCGGCGTTGGCGACGACCAGCGGCGTATCGGCCGGCGCGCCGATCAGATCGCGCACTTCGGCGAGCTTGGCGGCGGAGCGCCCGGCCATGGCCCATTTGGGCCTGTCCGCCCCCGGATAGGCCTGGGCGAGATATTCCGCGACCAAGCGCCCCGTATAGCCGGTGGCGCCGTAAACGATGACGTCGAATTCTCTCATGATTCCCTCCCAACTTATACCCCTCGCCCCTGCTTGCAGGGGAGTTCGAGGTCGGCCATGCCCCCGGCATGGCCTAAACAGTGCGGGGCACTGTTTACCCCGAACTGGATGCGTAGACTTGGCCTTTGCGTGAGCAATGGCTTAGTCGGTGCTGGGTGAGGGGTCATGCCGAGCCGGAGGCTCGGCGCGGGCCACAGGCCCGCTTCGACCCCTCACCCAACCCTCGCTAGCCAGCAAGCTGGCAA
>JBOFDB010000495.1:0-9835 GCA_051646545.1 Sphingomonas sp. | reverse complement strand
CGGTTGTACGAATAAAGCTGATCGACGAGATATTCGATCTTCGACTGGTGGAACTGGACGCTCTCGACCTCGGCGGTCAGGTCTTCGCGCAGCTTCTGGTACTTGCGCTCGTCCGCCGCCGACAGCTCGATACCGGCCGACATCGCCTCAAGCCGCTGTTCCTGCGTCTTGGCGAATTTGCGATAGATGGCGGTGATGTTGGCGAAACGCTCAAGCGCTTGCGGCTTCAGCTGTTCCTCCATCTGGGCGAGGCTCAGCGTATTGTCTTCGTCGTCATCGTCCGACGGGCGCGGCGCGCGCCGTTCGGTCATCGACTCCTCGTCATCCTCCTCATCGGCGGGGGCCTCTTCAGGCTCATCCTCTTCCTTGAATGAAGGGCCAGCATTCTTCTCGGAAATCTCGCCGTCGCCTTCCTCGTCATCGGTCAGGCTTTCGGGCGCGGGATCCTTGGAGAGCATGGCTTCCAGGTCCATGATTTCGCGCAGCTGCATCGTGCCTTCGTTGAGCGCGCTCGACCAGTCGATGATCGCATTGAAGGTAAGCGGGCTTTCGCACAGCCCCAGGATCATCGTGTCGCGGCCCGCCTCGATGCGCTTGGCGATGGCGATTTCGCCCTCGCGGCTCAGCAGCTCGACCGCGCCCATTTCGCGCAGATACATGCGCACCGGGTCGTCGGTGCGGTCGACGGTTTCCTTCTTCTTGGTTTCGACCGCAGGCAGCGTATCGTCGGTCGCGTCGGCAACCTCGATTTCGTCGTCGCTGGCCTCCTCGGCCTCGCCGTCTTCGCCGGCGTCTTCATTTTCGACGACGTTGACGCCCATTTCGTTGAGCGCCGACATGATGTCCTCGATCTGATCGGTCGACATCTGGTCTTGCGGCAGCATCTCATTCAGCTGATCGACCGTGATGTAGCCGCGCTTTTTCGCGCGGGCGATCAGCTTCTTGATTGTCGCATCGTTGAGGTCGATGAGCGGCGCATCGCCGCCATCCATCGGTTCATCGCCCTCACCGCCGGTAACCTTCGCCATTAATTGCCCTCATGCCCAAGCATTTTTGCGTCTTCGTTCGACTGGACCAGATTTGCAAGCCGTGTCTTTAAAGCTTCCGACTCGCGGACCAACGCCACCTGCCGCTCAAACGCCGCATCGGAGAAGCCGGTTGCCAGCGCCGCGGTCGCATCGGTGAGCGCTGCGTCGATTTCCGGCTGCGCCACCAATATGGCAATCGCTTCGTCAAGGTCGGCGCGGACCCTGGCGGGATCGGCACTGGGCTTGTTAAAGCTATAGGCGGTGGCATCGGCCCGAAGCAGCTCTGCCGCAATCTGATCAAATCCTGAAGTCGCCAATATGGTGACGAGTCGCGCGCTATCAAGCGCCCGGTCCTCAAGTGCCACATCGACCACGGCAGCGAACAACCGCCCAAGCGCGCCGCCCGCCAGCCGCAGCGAGCCCAGCACCTCGACATGGCGGGCGATTTCAGCAGGGTGGCGGATCAGGCCCGCCAGCACCGCCTTGGCCAGAACCGGGTCGATGCCGGCGGCGCGAATGCCCTGCGCACTGGGATGATCGCCGCCGGTCGGGGGCGGGGGCGCCCACCGCTCGCCGCGGCGATTGGGGGTGAAGGCGCGTTGCGGATTGGGCGTGCGCGGGGGCGCGGCGAAATGCGCGTCAAAGCGGCGGCGAAATTCGGCAAGATACTCGCCGCGCACCGACGGATCGGCGATGCTGCTGGCAAGCTCGCTCAACCGGCGTTTCAAGCCGGCGCGTTCCTCGGGCGTCGCCAGCGGGGCCGCGTTCACTTCATGCTGCCACAGCCGCTCGACCAGCGCCTGGGTTTCGCCGAGCGCCGCGCCCATCGCTGCCGCCCCCCGTGCGCGGATCAGGTCGTCGGGGTCCATGCCCGCAGGCAAGGTAACAAAGCGGAGCGACCGCCCCGGCGCCAGCATCGGCAGGGCGCGGTGCGCTGCGCGGATCGCCGCCTTCTGTCCCGCGCCATCGCCATCGAAACACAGCACCGGCACGTCCGACAGCCGCCACAGCCGCTCAAGTTGCGCTTCGGTGAGCGCGGTGCCGAGCGGGGCGACGGCCTCACCGAACCCGGCCTGCGCCAGCGCGATCACGTCCATATAGCCTTCGACGACGATCACGCGCCCGGCCTTGCGACTGGCAGCGGCGGCGCGATCGAGATTGAACAGCGTGCGGCCCTTGTCGAACAGCGGCGTGTCGGGGGAATTGAGATATTTGGGCTCGCCATCCCCGATGACGCGCCCGCCAAACGCGATCACCCGCCCGCGCGGATCGCGGATGGGGATCATCAGCCGGCCGCGGAAGCGGTCGTACGGATCCTTATCGTCGACCTGGATCAGCAGCCCCGCCTCGACGAGCAGCGCATCGCCATAATCCTTCAGCGCCGCGCGCAGCTTGCCGCGCGCATCCGGCGCATAGCCCATGCCAAACGCGCGCGCCGTTTCGGGCGTAATCCCCCGCCGATCGAGCAGCGCGCGCGCCTCCGCGCCGACAAGCCCGTGGAGCTGTTCGGTAAACCAGCGCGCCGCCTCCTCCATCGCTTCGTAAAGGCCCTTGGCGCGCTCGGCCTTTTCGGCGGCGCGCTTGTCGGGCGCGGGCACCTCCAGCCCAGCGCCCGCCGCCAATTCCTTCACTGCATCCATGAACGGCAGCCCGCGCTGATCGGTCATCCAGCGGATCGCATCGCCATGCGCCGAACAGCCGAAGCAGTGATAAAAGCCCTTCTCGTCATTGACGTAGAAGCTCGGCGTCTTTTCGTTATGGAACGGGCAGCACCCCTTATACTCGCGCCCCGCCTTGGTGAGCTTCATCGACTTGCCGATGAGCGCCGACAGCAAGGTGCGCGCGCGGAGTTCGTCAAGGAATTGGGGGGAGAGGGTCATGGGACAGCGTCTCTATCCGACACCCCACCGTTCGTCCCGAGCGAAGTCGAGGGACGGGCCGAGGGAGGCTTCGCCCAGTGACTCAGCGCCACCCAATCACCGGCAATCAGCGCTTCCTTCTTGGCCCGTGACCACGGTTTGATCCGTCGTTCGGCCTCCAGCGCCTCCAGCCGGGTCGGAAAATCCTGGCTCCATACCAGCGTCACTGGCTGACGCTTCGCAGTATAGTCGCAATAGCCGCCCGTCGCGTGCTGCGCCATTCGCCGATCCAGATCATCGGTGTGGCCGGTGTAGAAGCTGCCGTCGCAGCATTGCAGGATGTAGGTCCAAAAGGCCATGGGCTAGGACATCGTCCTTGATCGCCCGTCCCTCGACTTCGCTCGGGACGAACGGGAGAAGTTGCGGCTGGCTACGGCGATGGACCGGGCGCCCACCCCCCGGCCCCCTCCCACAGGCGGGAGGGGGAGCGATTGACCGCCGCCGGGGAGCTCTTCGCTCACCCCGCCAGCGCCGCCTTCACCAAGCCACTCGCCTTGCTCATATCCAGCGTGGTGGCGTGGCGCGCTTTCAGTTCGGCCATCACGCGGCCCATGTCCTTCATGCCCGCAGCGCCCAGTTCCGCCTTGATCGCCTCGATTGCGGCGCGGGTTTCGTCCTCGCTCATCGCTTGCGGCAGGAAGCGTTCGATGACGGCGACTTCGCCGACTTCGGCATCGGCCAATTCCTGGCGGCCGCCTTTCACGTAAAGCTCAATCGACTCGCGGCGCTTTTTGACCATTTTCTGCAGCACATCGACCACGACCGCATCGTCATCGGCGGGCGCGGTGCCTGTGCGCAGTTCGATGTCGCGGTTCTTGATCTCGCTCTGGATCAGGCGGATAGCGGCGGTGGTCGCCTTGTCGCCTGATTTCATGGCGGTAACGAGCGCGGTTTTGATGTCGTCGCGAATCATGAAAGTCCCCGTTTGGTGATCGGCCACGATAGACAGCAGCCGCCCGTTTTAACAGATTGACGCTGGGGGCCATGGCCTCTAGGCGCGGTGCCTTAGCGACATTGCCAGACCCCATACGGAGCGCCCCCATCAATGGCCGACGCCAAACCCTTGTCCCTGCCCGTTTCCCAGCCCGATGGTGCCACCGGCGTGCTGGTTCTGGCGGACGGCACGACGGTGTGGGGGCGGGGCTTTGGCGCGGAAGGCGTGGCGGTGGGCGAGCTGTGCTTCCACACCGCGATGACCGGCTATCAGGAAATCATGACCGACCCGAGCTTTGCCGGGCAGATCATCAATTTCGCATTCCCCCACATCGGCAATGTCGGCACCAATGATGAGGATGTCGAGGCGAGCGCGCCGCACGCGCTGGGCATGGTGGTGCGCGAGGAGGTGACCGCGCCCAGCAATTTCCGCTCGACCCAGCCTTTGGTCGATTGGCTGAAAGCGCGGGGGCGGATTGGCTTGTCGGGCGTCGATACGCGCGCGTTCACCCGTCGCATCCGGGTGAATGGCGCGCCCAATGCCGTGATTGCCCATGCGGCGGATGGCCAGTTCGACATCCCCGCGCTGATCGAGCAGGCCCGCGCCTGGCCGGGGCTGGAGGGCATGGACCTCGCCAAGCATGTGACGGTGCTCAGCGACTATGACTGGCAGGGCGGCGAATGGCATTTGGGGCGGGGGTATGCGGGTGAGGGGCCTGGCGCCCGTGCCTCGACTGCGCTCGGCACGAACGGAGGAGCGGGGGACTACGAAAGTCGGAATGCCTCAAATCCCCCGTTCGCCCCGAGCGCAGTCGAGGGGCGGGCCCCAAGCAACCGCCCCCATGTCGTCGCGATCGATTATGGCGCCAAGCGCAACATTTTCCGCAATCTGGTGAAGGCCGGCGCGCGGGTGACGGTGGTGCCCGCGACCGCCACCTTCGAGCAGGTGATGGCGCTCAACCCCGATGGCGTGTTCCTGTCCAACGGCCCGGGTGACCCCGCCGCGACTGGGGAGTATGCCGTGCCGGTGATCCGGCAGGTGCTGGAAACGGGCAAGCCGCTGTTCGGCATCTGCCTTGGCCACCAGTTGCTCGGCCTGGCGGTGGGGGCGAAGACCAGCAAGATGCACCAGGGCCATCGCGGCGCCAATCACCCGGTCAAGCGGCTGTCGGACGGCGCGGTCGAGATCACCAGCATGAACCACGGCTTCGCGGTCGAGCGGCTGAGCCTGCCGCCCAATGCGCGTGAAACCCACGTCTCGCTGTTCGACGGATCGAATGCGGGGCTGGAACTCACCGACAAACCCGCCTTCAGCGTGCAATACCACCCCGAAGCCAGCCCGGGGCCGATGGACAGCTTCTATCTGTTCGAGCGGTTTGTGGGGATGATGGGAAAGGGCGCTGTGGCATGACCGCGCCAATCAGGCCGCCAGATGTAGGCGCGGCGCGTCTCGCGGCGGCGACTGCGGCAAGGCTCACCGCCGTGGCGCTCGGCGCGACGCGAAACGATGCGGACGTGGCCGCAAGCGACGCGCCGGACGCGGGTGTCATTGTGTCGCTCAGCGACGCGGCGCAGGCGAGCCTTACGGGAGCCGGCCCGTTGCCCGCTGATCCGCACGCGCTGCTCGCCCGGGCGGCGATGGCGCAGGCGATGCTGCCTGCCGCTTCTGCCGACACCCGCGGCGCGAGCGCGCTGGGCATACATCATGCCACGGACGGTGTCTCGGCGATCCGCCCCGCGCCGCCGCGTCCTGATCGCCAGACGCCGAGCGGGCTGTCCGGCGCCCATATCCGCTGGTTTGTGCTGGCGGTGATAGCTGGGCTGGCCCTGCTGCTGTTGCTGAGGTGGGGATGATGGCGACACACCGCGCAACCAGCACCCGGCTCGACCGCACCAACAAGCCTGCGTGCCGCGTGCAATACCACCCCGAAGCCAGCCCGGGGCCGATGGACAGCTTCTATCTGTTCGAGCGGTTTGTGGGGACTATGGGATGAGCGCAGTGCAAATTGATCCGTTGCGCTGGAACGAAGTTTGGTCGGCTGATTGCGACGTTCTTCGGAACTTAGCTGAGCAGGGTGATCGGCCCGAAGTGCCGCGCCTGGTCGATGTAAGTTTTCGTGGCTCTGCCGAGGCGCTGGATCGTCTAGAGGCGGCCGCTTGCAACTTTGGCTTTACCGTACAAGCACGTGACCCGGATGGAGCCGACGAACCCTGGCTTTTTCTGGAGCGGGTCCAAAAAACCGACATCGAAACGATGCGCGATTTTACAACCACTTATTTGCAAATCGAAGATGCCTTCGGCGTTGAGTGCGACGGCTGGGGCTGCATCGCTCAAAATGGCATTGGCGATTAATGCCCAAGCACACCGACATCTCCTCCATCCTCGTCATTGGCGCCGGGCCGATCGTCATTGGTCAGGCGGGCGGGTTCGATGAGGCGGGCGGGCAGGCGATCAAGGTCTTGTGCCGCTGATGGGCTGTTCAGTTACCCCAAGGATCGATCAGCCGCGCGCCGGTCCAGGCGAAATCCTTCGCGTTGCGGGTGGCGATCGGTACGTCGCGGGCAATGGCTTGCGCGGCGAGCTGGGCGTCGATGGTGTTGCCGCCGAGCGTCCGCTGCGCCGCGAGTTGCCCGAAAATATGGGCGTCATGTCGGTCGAACGGGACGATGCGGTCGGCATAAGAGGTTTCGAGATCCGCCAGCCAACGCTCCAGCCGCAGTCTGAACGGGCGCGCGCGCGGCGCTTCATAGCCTGCGCGGATTTCGGCAATCACGAGCACCGACAGCATCAGCCGCGCGTCATTCGCCGCGAGCCACGAGATGACCCGTGGCTCGCGGTTGCGGCTGGCCGTTTCGCTCCAGACATTGGTGTCGACCAGGATCACTCCCAGAATTACCCAAAGTCTTTCGGATCGAAGTCGAAGCCGGTCAGCTTTTCCGGCCGCCGTGGCTCGGGCGTCCAATCGATGCCGCGACCCAGCCGGACCAACCGGTCGATATTTTCAGAGCCTGTGCTGACGAACGGTTCTTCGTCCATCGGCGCATGGTGGAAGGCGGATCGCGCATCCGCCACACCGCCGGTGGTGACAGAGGCCAAATCGGCGTTGATGATCAGCTGGCGCAGATGTTCCTCCATGGATCGGCCATGCGCTGCCGCCACCTGGCGAAAGCGGTGCTTGGCGTCTTCGGGGACATTGCGAACGGTCAGCGTGGCCACAGCCAATCTCCTAATGCAATCAATGTATGCAATGAAAGCATAGCAGTCAATGCCCAAACGCACCGACATTTCTTCCATCCTCGTCATTGGCGCTGGCCCCATCGTCATCGGGCAGGCGTGCGAGTTCGATTATTCCGGCGTGCAGGCGATCAAGGCCTTGCGCGAGGAGGGGTATCGCATCGTCCTGGTCAACTCCAACCCGGCGACGATCATGACCGATCCCGAGCTGGCGGACGCGACCTATGTCGAGCCGATCACGCCGGCGATCGTCGCCAAGATCATCGAGAAGGAACGGCCGGACGCGGTCCTTCCCACGATGGGCGGGCAGACCGCGCTCAACACCGCGCTCGCGCTCTATAATGATGGCACGCTCGAGAAATTTGGCGTCACCATGATCGGCGCCAATGCCGAGGCGATCGACAAGGCGGAGGACCGCCAGAAGTTCAAGGTTGCGATGGAGAAGATCGGCCTGGAAAGCGCACGCTCGGCGATCGCGCATTCGATGGAGGAGGCGCTGGCGGGGCTGGACAAGGTCGGCCTGCCCGCGATCATCCGCCCCAGCTTCACGCTCGGCGGCACTGGCGGCGGCGTCGCCTATAACCGCGAGGAATTTGAGGAAATCGTCCGCAAGGGGCTCGATGCCTCACCGACCACCGAAGTGCTGATCGAGGAATCGCTGCTCGGCTGGAAGGAATATGAGATGGAAGTCGTGCGCGACCGGCACGACAACGCCATCATCATTTGCTCGATCGAGAATATCGATCCGATGGGGGTGCATACGGGGGATTCGATCACCGTCGCGCCCGCGCTGACGCTGACCGACAAGGAATATCAGATCATGCGCTCCGCCAGCATCGCGGTGCTGCGCGAGATTGGCGTCGAGACGGGCGGGTCGAACGTGCAGTTCGCGGTCAATCCGAAGGACGGCCGCCTGATCGTCATCGAGATGAACCCGCGCGTGTCGCGCTCGTCGGCGCTGGCGTCGAAGGCCACCGGCTTCCCGATCGCCAAGGTCGCGGCGAAGCTGGCGGTCGGCTATACGCTCGACGAAATCACCAACGACATTACCGGCGCGACGCCCGCCAGTTTCGAGCCGACGATCGATTACATCGTTACCAAAATCCCGCGCTTTGCGTTCGAGAAGTTCAAGGGCGCCGAGCCGATCCTGTCGACCGCGATGAAGTCGGTCGGCGAAGTGATGGCGATCGGCCGCAACATGCATGAAAGCCTGCAAAAGGCGCTGCGCGGGCTGGAGACGGGGCTATCGGGCTTTGACGAGGTGAAGGCGCTGGTCGGCGCGCCACGCGCGGAGATCGAGGCGGCGCTGGCGCGGGCGACGCCTGACCGGCTGCTGGTGGCGGCGCAGGCGCTGCGCGAGGGCTTCACCGTGGCGGAGGTTTACGCCATCGCCAAATACGACCCCTGGTTCCTCGAGCGGATCGCCGAGATCATCGCGGCGGAAGCGCAGGTGATCGCTGGGGGCTTGCCGGGGGATGCGGCGGGGCTGCGCAAGCTCAAGTCGATGGGCTTCAGCGACAAGCGCTTGGCGGTGCTCGCCAAAGCGACCGAGGCCGATGTCCGCGCGCGCCGCCACGCGCTTGGCGTGCGGCCCGTCTTCAAGCGCATCGACACCTGCGCCGCCGAGTTCGACGCCAAGACGCCGTACATGTACTCGACCTACGAAGCCCCCAGCTTCGGCACACCCGAGTGCGAGAGCCAGCCGACCGACGCGCGCAAGATCGTGATTCTGGGCGGCGGGCCGAACCGGATCGGGCAGGGAATCGAGTTCGATTATTGCTGCTGCCATGCCTGTTTCGCGCTTGGCGCCAAAGAACAAGGGGGCGCCGGGTTCGAGACGATCATGGTCAATTGCAACCCGGAAACCGTCTCGACCGATTACGACACCTCCGACCGCCTCTATTTCGAGCCGCTGACAGCGGAGGATGTGCTCGAAATCCTCCATACCGAACAGGCCAATGGCACGCTTGAAGGCGTCATCGTCCAGTTTGGCGGGCAGACACCGCTCAACCTGGCGCGCGCGCTGGAGGCGGCGGGCATCCCGATCCTCGGCACCAGCCCCGATGCGATTGATCTGGCCGAAGACCGCGAGCGCTTCGCCGCCTTGGTGACCGAGCTAGGCCTCAAGCAACCCGCCAACGGCATCGCGCGGAGCCGCGACGAGGCGGTCGCGGTCGCCGAGCGCATTGGCTATCCCGTGCTGATGCGGCCCAGTTACGTGCTCGGCGGGCGCGCGATGGAAATTGTCGACGGCCGCGCCCAGCTCGAAGAATATATCCAGACCGCCGTGCAAGTTTCGGGCGATGCCCCGGTTTTGATCGATCAGTATTTGCGCGACGCGATCGAAGTCGATGTCGATGCGATTGCCGATGGCACCCCCGGACCTTCTGGCGTCGTCGTCGCCGGCATCCTCCAGCATATCGAGGAAGCGGGCGTCCATTCGGGCGACAGCGCCTGCTCGATCCCGCCTTATTCGCTGCCCGCCGCCATTATCGCCGAGATCGAACGCCAGGCCGATGCGCTCGCCCGCGCGCTCAAGGTCAAGGGGCTGATGAACATCCAGTTCGCGGTGAAGGACGGCTCTGTTTATCTGATCGAGGTCAACCCGCGCGCGTCGCGCACCGTGCCGTTCGTTGCCAAGGCGATCGGCGCGCCCATCGCCAAGATCGCCGCGCGGGTGATGGCGGGCGAGAAGCTCGCCGACTTGCCGCAGATTAACC
>JBOFDB010000253.1:0-4320 GCA_051646545.1 Sphingomonas sp. | reverse complement strand
GGTCGCTCCCGGATTAGCCCCGGTCGCGCCGACAATCGCGCCGCTCGCCGCGTCGAAATAGACCAGCGTCTGGCCACCCCCAGCGCCGACCCGCACTTCGCGGAATTTCCGCCCGCTACCGTCATAATCGGCATAGCTTGCCGATCCGTCGGTGGCATGGGTTTCGCTGTGGATCAGCGTGCCGTCGCCGCGCATCCGCTCAACCAGCGTAACAAAGCCGTTTGCGTTGAAAACCTGATGCTGGCTCGCATAGTCGCCACCGGTCAGGCCGTACGCGTAATTCTCGCCTGATCCATCGGCATGGCTGACATAGCGGTTGGTGGCGACACCGCTTGACGGGTCATATCTGATCGTCGTCCAGGTGCCATCGGTGCCGACCGTTACGTCGCTGGTCTTGCGCCCCGTCGCGTCGAAATAGGCGACTTGTCGGCTGCCATCGGGATTGTCGATTTCGGTATAGTCGCGGCTGCCATCGGCATGGCTGCGTTCGACCAGCGTGACCTTGCCGTTCCGGTCGACGGCCTGATGCTGGCTGGTATAGCTTTGCCCCTGGACGCCCCAGACATAATTGTCGCCACTGCCATCGGCCCGCTGGACATATTGGGCCTGTGCCGCGCCATTGGCAGGATTGAACAAGGTCGTCGTCCAGGTGCCGGTCGCGCTGACCGCCTGATCGATCGTCTTGTGGCCGTTACCGTCAAAACTGGTGACGTCGCGGCTGCCATCGTCATTATAAACTTCGATGCGCCCGGGATTGCCATTTTGATACACGGTAACCGTCGTCTGGTGCGCGGTCTGGACCGTCTGGTCGGCGACGCCGCCATTTGCCGAGGTGAAATCGGTGGTGGTCCGGGTGCCATCAGGCGTGGTGACGATGCTGTTGAGCGGATTGCCTGCGCCATCGAAATTGGTGACGCTGTGGCTGCCGTCCTTGCCGGTCACGTCGCTGAACATCAGCGAGCCATCGGTGCGCCAGCGTTCGAGGAGCACCACCTGCCCGTTTGCCGCCACCACCTGATGCTGCGCGGCATAGCCCTGTCCGGTGACGCCATAAACGAAGTTTTCGGATGAGCCATCCGGATTGGCGATGAAGCGCGCCGTGGTGGCGCCGCTTGCCGGATCATATTGCGTCGTCGTCCAAACGCCATGGGCATCGACCTGCTGACGAGTCGCGGCGCGGCCCTGGCTATCGTAATTAATGGTGTCGCTGCTGCCGTCGCCATAGGTGGTGACACGGTGGGTGACGGTGCCGCCGGCATATTGGGTGGTAACGGTGGTACCGCCCGATGTGTCTTTCTCCAGCGTCTGTGCGCCGCTCGCGGGATCATAGACCGCAAAGGTCGTGCTACCATCAGCGGCGGTCTGCAGCCGGTTGGCGACCGCGCCGTTGCTATATTGGGTGGCGATGACGGTGCCATTGGCCAGCGTCGTTCGGCTGGACAGGGGCGTCGTGCCGGATAGCTGCCACTCGGTCACCGACAATTGCTTGGCGCCCGCATCATAATCGGTGTCGCGCCGCCAGCCCGGTCCGCCGTCGGAGACGGTGAAGTGATAGCCGCCGTCAATCTTGCCGAGCACGCCGCCATAATGCGCGATGATGTCGTTCATCGTTTGGACCGACGCGACGGGCAGGCCGTTACCGCCCGTCAGCGTGATGTGCTGCAGTCCCGGCGCGGCGGCCAGCTTGTCGAGCTGAGCGACCAGGCCAGTACCGTTCAGGGTGATGCCGGCGCCGATATTGGGCACCGCCGCTGCCACCGGTGAAGGCGACCCCACTTCCACAATCAGCGGATGATCGCCCAGCGCCAGCGTGACTTGCGACACATTGTGATAGGTGGCGACCGGCGTGGTGCCGCTCAGCGGATCATAGACATAGACGGTGCCCTGGTTGCCCCCCAGATTGACCGTGGTCGATTGCGCGGTAACCGGCACCGCCTGGCCCGCCGCATCGTCCCATATCTTGGCGTCGCGCCACAGCACCACGTCATAAGCGCCATTATTCTTGCCCAAAATCGTGGCATGACCATCGAGCGGCAGCAGCCCGACCGAGGCATTGCCCGCGGGCGTCGTCGCCGCCGGATCCCGATAGCCCAGGATCGTCGTCAGATTATGCACCGCCGTCGCCGCCAGCTTGGCACTGCCATCGGCATTGAACAGGCCGAAATGCTGCTCGCTCGCCGGACCATTGGGATCAAGCGTGCTGTCGAACAGCTCGTAGAGATAGGTCTTGGCGGCGCCGCTCTGAAAGCCGTCGAGCAATGCCTGCAGCGTCAGCTTGGCCTGTGCGGTCTGATCGACCCCGAGATGATCGGTGGACGCAGCGGTGGTGTAGCCGGTTTCGGTAATTACCGTCGGCTTGCCCAGCGCGGCGGCGGCGGCATTGCCCAGCGACAGCAGGATTTCATTGCCCGCCGCCTGCGCCGTGCTGGCATAGGCATGGGCATTGGCGAAATCGGCATATTGGGCGACATTGCCGAGCAACGCATAAGCGGTGCTGCTTTCCATCGCGATCGACAGGTTGATGACCGGCACGCCGCCAAGCGCCGCATCACCCTTGACCGCGTTGTAAAGGTCACGCTGGAACGCGGCTGCGGCGCCAACCGAAGAGCTGCCATTATAGCTGAAATACTGGGTGTTGGCTTCGTTCAGGCCCTCGACTGAGCTGATGCTGCCGGGATTGGTCGCCTGGATTTTCTCGAGCGTCTGAATAAAGCCCTGCAGCGCTGCGGTGCCGCCACCGGGAAGGCCCGAATCGACGACAAAATCGAATTTGATGCCGCCCTGCGCCAGCGCGTTTTCGACCGCGCCCCAGATACCGGTGGCGCTGGCGGCGTCGCGAACATTGCTGATCCCCAGATAATGAAGGCTGCGCAATGCTTGGCTGGCATCGGCATAGGCATCGCCGCCATTACCCGAATGCGTATTGATTCCAATTGAGTTGATGAAATTCGTTACGGACGATACTGTTACGCTATTTAACGACATATCGAATGTTCCCACCCCAAAGATCGACGACGGTCGTCGGTCAACGCTGGGATAGGAGTGTCAAATTAAATTGTATATAAATGCGTTGGTTAAGCCGTATTTGCTTAAATGAGCGATCATCACGGCGACGTATCGACTTTAATGCCTATACACAGCAACTTAGCTCATTTTATGCTGCGTTGTCACCGCTGTCATAAGGCGCCAGTCAGAGGGAATAACTCGATGAACGACTTTCGTTTTACTATCGTAATAACAATAAACCGGAAGTGATTCTTACCTACTTGTCTAGTTGCCCCACAGTTCAGCTCGCGACCGGCTCGTTTCGCCGTCAGCCAGGGTATCGCGATACGCAGCGTCCATTTCGGCAACCATGCGCTCTGCGGTAAAAGCAGTGACGAATCGGCGCTGGCCGCGTGTCGCCATGTCCGCCAGCCGGGCACGATCGAGCAGCGCCAGCGTCGCGCACAACGCCACCGGATCGCCCGGCGGCACCGTAATGCCATGAATGCCATCGCCCAGAATGTCGCGCAGGCCGCCGACCGCCGAAGCGATGACTGGCTTACCGATCCGCATTGCCTCCAGCGCGACAAGCCCAAAACCTTCCCAGCGCGACGGAACGACCAGCGCGTCGCACGCATACATCTGCGCCATAACGCCGGGGCGATCGATCCAGCCCAGCATCTCGACATTGGCCGGCACGGCTAGCGAGTCAGCCTGGCGCGTCACTACTGGCGCGCCCGCGACGCGCACCGACACACGGTCGATCAATGGCCGCACCGCCTGCATCAGCACATCGACGCCCTTTTGCCGGTCAAGCCGCCCAACGAAGAGCAGCTTCAGCCGGGGATCGTCCCATTGCGCGGGGGTGACAATAGGCGCTTCCAAGGCGATGCCGTTGGCAATTTCGACGATCTTGTCTTCGGCAATGCCGATGTCGCGGGCACGCATATGCTCGTGGTGCGAGATCACCGCAATCCGATCTGCCCGAAGCGCCAGCAACCGCTCCAGCGCGATCGCGGTGGCACGCTGGAGCGGGGAGGACTCCATGTCAAAGGCCCAGCCATGCGGACAATGCAGCACACGCGGCCGCCGTTGCCCCCAGCCGCGCAACAGCCGCGTCACCACGCCTGCCCCCAGCGAATGGGCATGGACGATGTCGGGCCGCGCCGCCGCCAGGGCCTGGCGATAGGCCGGCATCAGCGCGGCCATGCCGCTCAACCGCCCCAGTCGACGGAAATAGCGGATCGCCACCCCGGCCTCGATCAACCGGGGGTCGACATGACCGGCATGTTCGCGCGGCACCAGCAGGGCGATATTGTTGGCACCGTACAACCG
>JBOFDB010000320.1:0-1662 GCA_051646545.1 Sphingomonas sp. | reverse complement strand
GTTGAAGGAGCGCGTCGCGGGCAGTGCCCTCGCCCGGCGGATCGTCGCGGCCTATATTGTCGGCTGGCCGATTTCGCGCGCCACCGATCTGCCGATGATGGGCCTGCCCGAATGCCGCGGCCCGACGCAGACCGGCTGCATCCTGTCGTGGCAGAGCTTTGCCGAACCCGCCGACCCCAGCATGATCACCGACGTCTATGATGCGACGATCGGGTTCAACGGCCAGCCGCGCGCGCGCACGCCGATGATCTGCACCAATCCGCTGACCGGCACCCCCGACAGCAAGGCACCGGCATCGGCCAATCTCGGCACGCTGGTGCCTTCGGCCGACCTCCACAGCGCCACGCTGATCGCCGGTGGGGTGCCCGCGCGCTGTGATCATAATTTCCTGCTGATCGGCGGCACACCCGAAGGGATCAACAGCTTCGTCCTGCCCGGCAACAATTATCACGTGTTCGATTACAGCCTGTTCTGGGGCAATGTCCGCGCCGACGCAGCACGGCGGGCGGCGGCGTTCGGGGCACGATGATCACCACCGAACGCGACGCGTTTCGGCAATGGCTGCCCCATGGCGGACGGCTGATCGGGCTGGATGTCGGCACCAAGACGATCGGCACGGCGCTGTGCGACGCCGAATGGCGCTTTGCCAGTCCCGCGCCGCTCATCCGCCGCAGCAAATTCACCGCCGATAAGGCAGCGCTGGTCGATCTTATCGCGACCCAGGCAGTGGCGGGCATCGTCATCGGCCTGCCGCTCAACATGGACGGGACCGACAGTCCGCGCACGCAGTCGACGCGTGCCTTTGCCCGCAACCTCGCCGATCTGGCCCTCCCCATCCTGCTCTGGGACGAGCGCTGGTCGACCGTGGCGGTGGAGCGGGTGATGATCGAGCAGGATTTGAGCCGCGCCAAACGCGCCGAACGGATCGATTCGCTTGCGGCCGCGCACATCCTGCAAGCCGCCATCGATGCGCTGGTCGCCTAGCCGTTGGCGGCGAGCTGATCGGGCGCGGTGGCGATCATTGGGTATAGGTCGCGCTCTTCCCGCCGGATACGACGGCGCAGCGCATTCATGATGTGGCGCGTCGCTGCGCAAAAGCCGGGCCAGTCCTTCGCGACCGCAGCGGCATCCCATTGCGCGTTATAGGCGAGATAATCCTGCGCCAGCCCGCCCATTTCGGCCTGGAAAGCGCTCGCCAGCCTTGCCAGGCGGATATCGGCGGCTTTCACCAGCAAGGGATAGACGTGACTGTCTTCCCTGGCGAGGTGGACCAGCAAATGTCGATTGAGCCGCCAGCGCAACGACGCCAGCTTTTCGCCGGGAGCGTCGCTGCCCGCGATGATGGCGAGCAGCTCGACCGCGATCGCGTCGATCTGGGCATGCTCTGCCGACAATAGTTCCGAATCAATCATTTACGCCAACCCCTCGCCACCCCCTGCCGTCAGAGTGCAACATTAGCGACGATAGGCGCTAAGTATTATCACGGCGTTACTGGCACCGGCCTTGCATCGGCCGGGGACCGGGGCTAGGCGCTGGCTTTAATGTCGAGCGCCGATCATCGTCCCGCCACCCTGATACCGGGCGGTGCCGTCTTTCCGCACAAGCATTTGACGGGCATTGCGGGGCTGCAACCCCACGAAATTCTGTTTCTGCTCGATGAGG
>JBOFDB010000014.1:0-1774 GCA_051646545.1 Sphingomonas sp. | reverse complement strand
CGGGCGACGGCTCGGCATGACGCCCAGCGTCTGGCGGCGTGGCGGGGCGGGGGTGACGATCCGCTGGACCATCGCGGCGACCAGCCTGGGTCCGCTGTTGATCGCAGCGACCGACAAGGGGCTGTGCCGCGTGTCGTTCGACGAAGATGAGGCGGCGTTGCACGCGCGCTTTCCGGCTGCCGATATTCAGCCGGGCGGCGCCGCGCTGGCGGAGATCGCGGCCCGCGTCGTCGCCAGCGTCGAAAGCCCCGATCGCGACCCCGATCTGCCGCTCGACGTGCGCGGCACCGCGTTTCAGGAAGCGATCTGGCAAGCGCTGCGCCGCGTGCCGCCGGGCGAGACGTGCAGCTATGCCGAGCTTGCCGCAGCGGCGGGCAATCCCGGCGCGGTGCGCGCGGCGGGCACCGCGTGCGCCGCCAATCCGGTCGCGATCGTCATCCCCTGCCACCGCGCCCAACGCAGCGACGGGACAATGGGTGGCTATGCCTATGGCATCGATCGGAAGGTCGAATTGAGGAAGCGGGAGGGGGCGAAGTGAGCGGCTTTGCGATTGCCGGGCTCGACCCCGCCCCGTTCGCCCCTCTGTTCGGGCTATCCGATGCAGCGCTGGCGGATCGCGGGGTTGAGCGGATGACGGTCACGCACCAGCCCGGCTTTCCCTGCCGGGTAACGCTGGAGGATGCGGCGGTAGGTGAAACCGTGCTGCTGCTCAATTACGAGCATCTGCCGGTTGCGACGCCCTATCGCCAGCGCCACGCGATTTTCGTGAGGGAAGGGGCGACGCAGGCGGCGCGCTATGTCGATCAGGTGCCCGATCAACTTGCCATCCGGCCGCTGTCGGTCCGCGCTTATGATGACGCGGGCATGATGATCGATGCCGACCTGGTCGATGGCAGGGACTTGTCGGCGCTGATCGACCGGCTGTTCGCCAATCCGGCCACTGCCTATCTCCACGCCCACAACGCCAAGCGCGGCTGTTTCGCGGCGCGGATCGACCGGGCGTGACGGCCCATTTCCATCCCTAAATCCGTGCAACGCGACGCCCGTCATGATAGCCTCTGACCGCTATGGGAGGCAGGCATGAGCATCAGCAGCGTGGTGTATGAAATGCGGGCGAATGTGGAACGCGTTCGCGCCGAGCAGGGCGATGCGGCGGCAGAAAAATTTGAGCGCGAACAGGCGCATGGCGTGATCGGCGGCCATATAGCGGGCACCGCCGGCGCGTTGAGCGGGGCCGCGATCGGCAGCATGATCCTGCCCGGCGTCGGGACGGTGGTTGGCGGCGTGATTGGCCTGATCGCGGGAATCACCCGAGGCGTTGGCGACAGGTCGCTCAAGGACAATGTGAAAACCACATTGAGCGCCGGCACGTCGATGTATCGCGACCTGAAATAGCGTCCGGGTCGCTTACCGCCCGCTCGCGCACTGATAGACCAGCCATTCGTCGGGCTGGGGTGGCAGGGCATCGCGGATCGCGCTTTGCTGGCTGCGCAGTTTCTGGCGGTCGGCTTCGTTTGCCGCACATGCTTTTTGCTCGACCCCGCCGCGCAGCTTGCGGGCCTCGGCCATTTGTTGGGCCGATAGGTAATAGCGGCTGTCGGTATAGGTCTTGGCGGCGCTGTCAAATTCCAGCACGCGGACCGTCTGCTCGTCATTGGGCACCAGGATGCGTTCCCATTTCTTGCCGTTTTCGGCATATTGGGTGCGGATGATTCTCGCTTAGGGTGCGAGAGGTCCCGGGTTCAAATCCCGGACGAGCCCACCTCTGACTTTG
>JBOFDB010000103.1:0-11351 GCA_051646545.1 Sphingomonas sp. | reverse complement strand
ATGCCCATGTCTTTGCGGGTGACGCGCGCTGGCAGGCGATCGACGTTACCCCGTCGGACACTTACACGTGGCGCGCGGGCAGCACCTATATCGCCAACCCGCCCTATTTTGAGGGCATGACGATGACGCCCTCGCCGGTGACCGACATCATCGATGCGCGGCCGCTGGCGCAGTTCGCCGATTCGATCACCACCGACCACATCTCTCCGGCGGGCAGCATCAAGGCCGACAGCCCGGCCGGTAAATATCTGATGGAGCATCAGGTCAGCAAAGCCGACTTCAACAGCTATGGCGCGCGGCGCGGCCATCATGAAGTGATGATGCGCGGCACTTTCGCCAATATCCGCATCAAGAACGAGATGACGCCGGGCATCGAAGGCGGCGTCACCAAATACGTGCCGACGGGCGAAACCATGCCGATCTATGACGCGGCGATGCGTTATAAGGCCGACGGCACGCCGCTCGTTGTGATCGGCGGCAAGGAATATGGCACCGGCTCGTCGCGTGACTGGGCGGCCAAGGGCACGGTGCTGCTCGGCGTGCGCGCGGTGATCGTCGAGAGTTTTGAGCGCATTCACCGCTCCAATCTGGTCGGCATGGGCGTGCTGCCGCTGCAATTCGCCGAAGGGGTGGACCGCAAGACGCTGAAGCTCGACGGCAGCGAGACCTTCACCATCCACGGCGTCGCCGATCTGAAGCCGCGCCAGATGGTCGACGTAACGCTGAGCCGCGCCGATGGCTCGACCGAGACGTTCCAGACGCTCTGTCGGATCGATACGATCAACGAACTGGAATATTTCCTCAACGGCGGCATCCTCCATTATGTGCTGAGGAATTTGGCGGCGGCGTGAGCGAGGCGCTGATCGGCCAATGCCATTGCGGCGCGGTGCGGGTGACGATCCCCGCCGCGCCGGACTATATCAACGATTGCAATTGCTCGCTGTGCGTCAAGCACGGCGCCACCTGGGGTTATTTCGCGCGCACCGCAATCGAGGTGAGCGGCGGGACAATTTCTGGCTATGTCCATCCGCGCATGTCCGCACCGTTGGTTAGGCTCCATTTCTGTGGGAATTGCGGGTGCACCACGCATTGTGTCGCGATCGACGACGCGACCGACTGGGCTTGCGTTAACACGCGATTATTCGAGCCCGAAGCGATGGCGGGGGTTGAAGTCCGGCATCCCGACGGTCGCGGCTGGGCGCGCTGACGGTGGCCATTCTCATCGAAATCATCGGCTGGGCAGGTGCCGTCACCATCCTGGCCTCGTATCTGCTCGTTTCTACCGGCAGGCTCGACGGGCAGTCGGCGGCGTTCCAGTGGATGAATGTCGCGGGCGCGGCGGGGTTCATCATCAACAGCGGCTGGCATGGCGCGTTGCCATCGACCGTGCTCAACATCGCCTGGGCGGCGATCGGCATTGTCACGCTGGTGCGGCTGGCACAGGGCAAGCGTGCCGCATAACCATGGCGACACTGGCGATCGAAGCGATTGGTTGGGCAGGGTCGGCGCTATTGCTCGGCGCCTATCTGTTAACCTCCGCCGGCAGGCTGGCGAGCCGATCGGTCGCCTATCAGCTGATGAACGTCGCGGGCGCAGCTTGCCTCGCGGCCAATGTGTTGTGGCATCGGGCATATCCTGCCGTGATGCTGGAGCTCGCCTGGATCGCGATTGGCTTGGTGACGCTCGCCCGTCACATCACCGCGCGCGACCGGCCATAAAGGAAATAGACCAGCAGCCCCAACCCGTTCCAGGCGAAGAACGCCCCCTGCGTCACACTCTGCAGGCTGGTGAACAGATAGAGGCAGCCGAGAATCGCGAGCGGGGCGACCAGCCAGGCGGCGGGCGTGCGAAACGGTCGCCGCGCGGCCGGATCGCGCCGCCGCATCACCAGCACGCAGGCGGCCACTGCGATGAAGGCGCACAACGTCCCCGCATTGGCGAGGCTGGCGATCACGTCGAGCGGTACCAGCCCCGCAATGACGCCCACGAACAGCGCCGTCACCGCCGTGATCCGCGCCGGGGTGCCGCGCGCGTTGATGCGGGCAAGCGCAGGCGGCAGGAAGCCATCGCGCGCCATCACCAGGAAGATGCGGCTCTGGCCATAGAGGAACGCGAGCAGCACGGTCGGTAAGGCGATCGCCGCCGCCGCGGCGACCACCGTGGCGACCCCACCCTGCCCCAGCGTCCGCAGGATCAGCGCGAGCGGCTCGGCGCTTTTGGCGAAGTCGGTATAGGGCACCGCTCCGACTGCCGCCGCCGCGACAATGAGGTAAATCAGCGTGCACGCCGCCATCGACCCAACGATGCCGATCGCCAGGTCGCGCTCGGGCCGCTTGGTTTCCTCGGCCGCCGTGGAAATCGCGTCAAAGCCGTAAAAAGCGAAGAAGATGATCGCGGCCGCCCCCATCACGCCATATTTGACCCCGCCTTCACCGGCCGCTGAGCCATAGCCCTTGGGCGCGAAGGGATGAAGATTGGCGGCATCGAAATGCGGCAGCGCCACCGCAACAAACAGCGCCAGCGTAACGATCTTGAGGGCGACGAGCGCGCTGTTCACCCGCGCGCTTTCCCGCGTGCCAAGCATCAGCAGCCCGGCGACGACCGCGATGATGAACACCGCCGGCACATTGACAACGCCGCCCAGCGCCGGGCCGTTCGCCAGCGCCACCGGCACGTCGACCCCTAGCCCTTTCAGAAACCCCACCGCATATCCCGACCAGCCCACCGCGACGGTCGACACGACCAGCGAATATTCGAGGATCAGGCTCCAACCCACCACCCAGGCAATCACTTCGCCCAGCACGGCATAGCTATAGGTATAGGCGCTGCCCGAGGCCGGGATCATCGTCGCCATTTCGGCATAGCAGAGCGCCGCCGCCGCGCAGATGACACCCGCCACGACAAAGCTCAGCAGCACCGCCGGGCCCGCCCGGTCCGCCCCCACCCCGATCAGCGTGAGGATACCCGTACCGACAATCGCGCCAACGCCGAGCGCCACCAGATGCGGCCAGCTCAGCGTCCGCGCCAGCCGCTCGCCCTCTGGCGCATCGGCGGCGATGGTCTTGGTGCGCAAAAGGCTAGACGACATACTTCCCCCACTCCGTAGCGGACGTTATGGCATCGACGAAATCGCCCGTTCGGGCTGAGCGAAGTCGAAGCCGCGTTCTTCTTCAATGGCTTTGGAAGAAGATCGGCCCTTCGACAAGCTCAGGGCCAACGGAAATTGTTGAGAGGATGCAAATGGACCTGACCCTCGATTTCGCGCTGGGCGAGACCGCCGACATGATCCGCGAGACGACGCAGCGCTTCGCCGCCGCCGAAATCGCGCCGCTCGCCGCGAAAGTCGATGCCGAGGACTGGTTCCCGCGAGACCAATTATGGCCTGCCATGGGCGCGCTCGGCCTGCACGGCATTACCGTGGAGGAGGAATTTGGCGGGTTGGGCCTCGGCTATCTCGAGCATGTCGTCGCGGTGGAGGAAGTCAGTCGGGCGTCCGCCTCGATCGGGCTCAGCTATGGCGCGCATTCCAACCTGTGCGTCAACCAGATCCGCCGCTGGGGCAACCCCGAACAAAAGGCCAAATATCTGCCCAAGCTCGTCTCGGGCGAGCATGTCGGCAGCCTCGCCATGTCGGAAAGCGGCGCCGGCTCCGACGTCGTCTCGATGAAGCTACGCGCGGACGGCGTACAGGGCGGCTATGTCCTCAACGGCACCAAATTCTGGATCACCAACGCACCCTATGCCGACACGCTGGTGGTTTATGCCAAGACCGCGCCCGAAGCGGGGTCGCGCGGCATCACCGCGTTCCTGATCGAGAAGGACATGCCCGGTTTCTCGATCGGCCAGAAGATCGAGAAGGTCGGCATGCGCGGTTCGCCCACTGCCGAGCTGGTGTTCCAGGACTGCGAAGTGCCCGAGGAAAATGTGATGGGCCCGCTCCATGGCGGCGTCGGCGTGCTGATGTCGGGGCTGGATTATGAGCGCGTCGTGCTGGCCGGGCTGCAACTGGGCGTGATGCAGGCGTGCCTCGACGTGGTGCTGCCTTATGTGCGCGAGCGCAAGCAGTTCGGCAAGCCGATTGGCAGCTTCCAGCTGATGCAGGCCAAGGTCGCCGACATGTATGTCGCGCTCAATTCGGCGCGCGCCTATGTCTATGCGGTCGCGCGCGCGTGCGATGCTGGCCAGACGACGCGGTTCGATGCGGCGGGCGCCATCCTGCTCGCCAGCGAAAGCGCGGTAAAGGTCGCGGGCGAGGCGATCCAGGCGCTGGGCGGCGCTGGCTATACCAAGGACTGGCCGGTCGAACGCTATTGGCGCGATGCCAAGCTGCTCGATATCGGCGCCGGCACCAACGAGATCAGGCGGATGCTGATCGGGCGCGAGCTGATCGGCGCGGCGTGAAAAAGGGCGCCGGCATGTCCCGGCGCCCCGGCAACATCAACGCTGGTTGCTGAAGCCGACCTCGTTCGAACGACCGCTCAATCAGGCTGTCAAACTCGGCCAACAGCTTTTTGCCCGCGCCCGGGCCGCCCGCCAGCTTGTCGACTTCCGCCAACCAGGCGATCTGTTCCTTGGTCGCCTTGTAATCGAGATCGGCCATGCCGCCCGGCATCGGGAAGATATATTCGCGATCCCACTGGCCGGTCGCGAAGCGGACGACCAGCGGCGAGAAACCGAATTTGCGCGCAGCAGGATCGAAATATTTGGTCTCGATCTCGTCGATTCGGGCCGCCGCACCCGGCTTGAACTTGATGAACTCAACCGTGACGGCCTTGCCGTCTTCCTTTTCCTGCGCCGCAGCGGGAACCGCAAACGCCAGCAAGCCAAGCGCAATAATACCGAGTTTCATGGTCATCTCCCCTGTTAAGGAAGCGGAACGATATCAAGCGGTGCGCAGCCTGTCACCCGCCCGCGCGCCGCGGCCCCACCAGCAACGCGACGGGATTACCGCCGACCTGGTAAGACGCGATCAGCAGATAGGTCGCCAGGAACAGCGTGCCGCCATCAGCTGGTCACCAGACTTTCACGCGGGCGTCGGGTGCCAGATACAATTTCTGCCCCGGCGCAACCTTGAAGGCGGGATACCAGCTGTCAAGATTGCGGACCGTCTGGGCGCGCCAGCGGCCGGGCGCGTGGCCATCGACCGCGATTTGCTGGCGCAATGCCTTGTCGCGCGTCTTTTCCCGCCAGCTTTGCGCAAAGGCCAGGAAAAAGCGCTGGTCACCGGTCAAGCCATTGATGATCGGGGCAGGCTTGCCCTTCAGCGAGGCGTGATAGGCTTCATAGGCCGCCGTCAGCCCGGCGACATCGGCGATATTCTCGCCCAGCGTCTGCTCGCCATTGATGTGGACACCGGCAAGCGGCTCATAAGCGCTATATTGCTTGACCAATGCCTGGCTCTGCGCGGTGAAATGCGCAAAATCGGCGGGCGTCCACCAGTTGCGCAGCCGGCCATCGGCATCGAATTCGGCGCCGGTATTGTCAAAGCTGTGGCTGATTTCATGCCCGATCACAGCGCCGATCGAGCCGTAATTGGCCGCCGCATCCGCCTTGGGATCGTAAAAGGGCGCTTCCAGAATCGCGGCGGGGAAGTTGAGCGCATTCTGCAGCGGCAGGTTGACCGCATTCACCGTCTGCGGCGTCATCCACCATTCGCCCTTATCAGGCGCCTTGCCGAGCTTGGCGAGCTGCCAGCGATATTCGTGCAGCCGGGCACGTTCGGCATTGCCGACGGGGTCGTCCGCCCTGATTTCCAGGTCCGAATAATCGCGCCACACATCGGGATAGCCGACACTGACCCGCATCGTCGCGATCTTGCGGCGCGCTTCGGCCTTGGTGGCGGGAGCCATCCATTTCAGCGCGGCGACGCGGTGATCGAACGCCGCCAGGATGTTCTTGACCATCGCCTGAATGTCGGCGCGCGAGGAAGCGGGGAAATAGCGTTGGGTGTAAATCCGCCCGACCGCATCCCCCAGCGCGTTGTTGACGGAGGCGATGGCGCGCTTGTCGCGCGGGCGCGGCTGGGCAATGCCCGACAAGGTCTTGCTGTAGAAATCAAAACTGGCGTCGTCGAACGCCTTGGGCAGGACGGGGGTGACGGCGTTGATGTGGTGGAACGTGAGCCAATCCTGCCACGCCGCCAGCGGTTCGCTCGCCACCAGCGCCGACAGCTTCGTCGTCGCATCCGGCATCCAGACGATGAAGGTCGGCTGATCCTTCAATCCGGCGGCGGTGAAATAGGCGTCCCAATCGATACCGGGCGCTTTGCTGGCGAAATCGGCCTGTTTCCAGGGATTGTTCGCCTTGTGAACATCTTCGCTGGCAACACGGTCAAGATGCGCGGCAGCGATCTTGGCTTCGAGCGCCAACACGCGATCGGCGCGCGCGTCGGCATCACTCAACCCGGCGAGCGTGAAGATGCGCGCGACATAGGCGCGATAGGCCGTGCGCAACTGCGCCATATCGGCCGCCTGCGACAGATAATAATCGCGATCGGGCAAGCCCAGGCCGCCTTGCAGCAGATAAGCGACTGCCTGGCCCGGGGCTTCCAGCCCCTGCGTCACGAACAGGCCGAACAAATGTTCGGTATGAAAATTGGTCGAATTGAGCGGGTCGACATCGGCCCGCAAATCCGCGCCCAGCGCGCGTGACAGCGCCTGACGGTCGTTGATCGCGGCAATTGCCGCAAGCTCGGGCGCCAGCGGCTTCAGCCCGCGCGCCTCAATGCCGCCCGTGTCGAGATAGGCGCGGTAATAATCGGCGATTTTCTGCGCATCACCCGTCGCCCCATTTTTCAGCGTATCGGTAATGATCGCGGCGTTGCGGGTTTCGGCCTTGTTGAAGACCTGTAAAAACACGCCGGTCGAGGCGCGATCGGCGGGAATGTCGGTCTTCGCGCGCCACGCGCCATTGGCATATTGATCGAAATCGTCGCCCGGTGCGGTGCCATGGTCGATGCCTGCGGTATCAACCCCGCCGCTGCGTTGCGCCACAGGGGCTGCCGCGACCGCCAGCGTGGTGGAGGCGAGCAACAGGATCAGGGGCGCGCGCAATGACATGGGTTCAGTCTCCTCTGGTGTATTGCCTGTTGACTACACCGGGACCCGCGCAAACGCCAGTGGCGCCAGCCAACCCCTTTCCAAGGCCGCCCGGCGCGGCTAGGCACAACCCAAATCATAAGCCAAAATCTTGAGGATGCCGCCCCGCATGAGCGCTCCCGTGCTCGACACCAAAATCCTTTCCGATGGCGACGCTTTCCGCGCCAATAGCGCGCATAATCGGGCGCTGGTGGCGCAGCTTCGCGCCGATGTTGCCCAGGCTGCGCTGGGCGGCCCGCCCGCTTCGCGCGAACGGCACACCGCGCGCGGCAAGCTGTTACCGCGAGAGCGCGTCGAGCGGCTGCTCGATCCTGGTTCGCCCTTTCTGGAGATCGGTCAGCTTGCCGCGAACGGCGTCTATGGCGAGGACATCCCCGGCGCGGGCATCATCGCCGGCATCGGCCGCGTGTCCGGGCGGCAAGTGATGATCGCGTGCAACGATGCAACGGTGAAAGGCGGCACCTATTATCCGCTCACGGTGAAGAAGCACCTCCGCACGCAGGAAATCGCCGAGGCGAACCGGTTGCCGTGCATCTATCTGGTCGATTCGGGCGGCGCCAACCTGCCCCACCAGGCCGAAGTCTTCCCCGACCGCGACCATTTCGGCCGCATCTTCTTCAACCAGGCGAACATGAGCGCCAAGGGCATTCCACAGATCGCCTGCGTGATGGGCAGCTGCACCGCCGGCGGCGCGTACGTCCCCGCGATGAGCGACGAGACGGTGATCGTCCGCAACCAGGGCACCATCTTCCTCGCCGGGCCTCCCCTGGTGAAGGCCGCGACGGGTGAAGAAATCAGCGCCGAGGATTTGGGCGGCGGCGATCTCCACGCGCGCAAATCAGGCGTGGTCGATCACCTCGCCGAAAACGACGAGCATGCGCTGACGATCGTGCGCGATATCGTTTCCAACCTCGGCTTTCCGTTCGCCCCGAGCGAAGTCGAGGGGCGGGCCATGGGGGCCGGTGCCGCGACGACGCTCCGCACGAGCGGGTTCAGGGAGCCGAGGCCCCCCAAATACGACGCCGAAGAGCTGTACGGCATCATCCCCACCGACGTCCGCGCACCCTATGACGTTCACGAAATCATCGCCCGCCTTGTCGACGGTAGCGAGTTCCACGAATTCAAGGCGCTCTATGGCACCAGCCTCGTCTGCGGCTTCGCGCATATTTGGGGCATGCCGGTCGCGATCCTGGCGAACAACGGCGTGTTGTTCAGCGAAAGCGCGGTCAAGGGCGCGCATTTCATTGAACTAGCCTGCCAGCGCCGCGTGCCGCTGCTTTTCCTCCAGAACATCTCGGGTTTCATGGTCGGCGGCAAGTACGAGGCGGAGGGGATTGCCAAGCACGGCGCCAAGCTCGTCACCGCCGTCGCCACGGCGAGCGTGCCGAAAATCACCGTGCTGATCGGCGGCAGCTTTGGTGCGGGCAATTACGGCATGTGCGGCCGCGCCTATGCGCCGCGCTTCCTGTGGAGCTGGCCCAATGCCCGCATCAGCGTGATGGGCGGCGAACAAGCGGCAAGCGTGCTCGCCACCGTCCACCGCGATGCCGACAAATGGACGCCGCAAGAGGCCGAAGCGTTCAAGGCACCGATCCGCCAGAAATATGAGGATGAAGGCAACCCCTGGTACGCGACCGCGCGGCTGTGGGATGATGGCATCATCGACCCCGTGCAGACCCGCGACGTGCTGGGCCTATCCCTCGCCGCCTGCCTCAACGCCCCCATCCCGGAGGCGCCCCGTTTCGGGGTGTTCCGGATGTGAGGGAAGGGACTTACCCCTCCACCATCGCTATCGCGATGGTCCCCTCCCCCAAGCAAGCTAGGGGAGGATTTACAGCATCATTCCTCCCCGAGCTTGTCTCGGGGAGGGGGACCATCCGGCAAAGCCGGATGGTGGAGGGGCAACCGCGCCTGACAAGCCACAACAACACCACGAACGGCCACATCAAAATCGTCCAATACGGCGCGCGCGGGAATTCTGGCCGTCGCGATGTCATGCTGGGCGAACCATTGGTCGCGCTTGGCATCGCGCAGAGCTCGATCGCTCATGCCATGCACTTCGCCGTCAACTTCGATCGCGAGCCGGGCATCGATGCAATAGAAGTCGATGGTAAAGGGGCCACTCGGATGTTGACGCCTAAATTTGAGACCGCCCGGTCGCTGGCGAAGCGCTTGCCACAACAGCACCTCCGGCAACGTCATCTCGCGGCGAAGACGTCGCGACCGACGCACCGTTTGGGCCTTTCCCTTTGGCGCGATGTCCTTGAGCATCTCGATCACCCCTCCGTCAGTGCTTCGCACTGCCACCTCCCCGAGACAAGCTCGGGGAGGAATTGAAAGGCTTGAACCCATGCCCATCCTTCTCCCCATTCTCCTCCAGATCACGCCCGTAAAGCCTTTGCCCAAGGGCACCGGCCTGCCGCCGCCGGTCAGCGAGGAGGAGGGCGTGCTCAACGCAGTCAACCGCGTGTTCGCCGGCATTGCCGCGCGCGATGCCAAGGCGATCGGCGATGCGTTGCGCCCCGATGCGACCGCGACGATCGGCCAGGAAGCACCTGACGGCACGCGCCGCATCGTCCAAATGACGCGCGACGTGCTGCTCGGCCATTTCACGCCCGGTCCGGAGCGGTTCGAGGAGCGGCTCTATGACCCCGCGATCGAGATTGACGGCGACATTGCCTATGTCTGGGGCCGCTATGTCTTCCGCGTCGACGGCAAGATCACCAATTGCGGCTATGACCATTTCGACATGGTGCGCGAAGGCGGCACGTGGAAAGTCCAGAACATTACCTGGTCGAGCCGCACGACGGGGTGCAATGAGCAGTGACAATGCGACTGCATCTCGATGGCGGCACGATTGACAGTGAAGTTGCATTTCACGCCGCAGTTCGCGTCGCAAGCGGTATCGACTGGTATGGCGGCAATTTAGACGCCCTCGCCGACTTGCTCGAGGGACTGGTGGAAGCGCCGATCGAGGTAATTTGGACGAACGCTGCTGTTTCTCGCTTGGCGATCGGTGATCGCTTTGACAGCCTTCTTCGGGTCATTCTCGATGCCATCGAGACGCGCGGCCGAAACGCGATCAAGCTGACGTTGGAGAGTTAGGTGATCCAATCCCTCCTCATCGCCAATCGCGGCGAGATTGCCTGCCGCATCATCCGCACATGCCGCGCGATGGGTATCCGCACCGTCGCCGTCTATTCGGATGCCGACGCGAACGCGCTCCACGTCCGCCAGGCGGATGAGGCGGTGCATATCGGCCCGTCACCCGCGCGCGAAAGCTATCTGCGCGGCGACAAGATCATCGAAGCGGCGAAGGCCACGGGGGCCGAGGCGATCCACCCAGGCTATGGGTTCCTCTCCGAAAATGCCGAGTTCGCGCAAGGAGTGATAGACGCCGGGCTCATCTGGGTCGGCGCCACGCCGCACTCGATCCGCGCGATGGGGCTGAAGGACGCCGCCAAGAAGCTGATGCAGGAGGCGGGCGTCGCCACCACCCCCGGCTATCTGGGCGAGGACCAGACGCCCGAGCGGCTCCACGCCGAGGCCGATGCGATCGGCTATCCCGTCCTGATCAAGGCGGTAGCCGGCGGCGGCGGCAAGGGCATGCGGCGGGTGGAGGCCTCGGCCGATTTCCTCGACGCGCTCGCCAGCTGCAAGCGCGAGGCCGCCTCCAGCTTCGGCGACGACCGCGTGTTGATCGAGAAATACATCCTCTCGCCCCGCCATATCGAAGTGCAGGTGTTCGGCGACACGCACGGCAATGTCGTCCACCTGTTCGAACGCGACTGCTCGCTGCAGCGCCGCCACCAGAAAGTGATCGAAGAAGCCCCCGCCCCCGGCATGTCCGAGGAGACACGCGCCGAGCTGTGCGCGGCGGCGGTGCGCGCGGCGAAGGCAGTCGATTATGTCGGCGCAGGGACCATCGAGTTCATTGCGGATGCCAGCGAGGGGCTGAGGGCGGATCGCATCTGGTTCATGGAAATGAACACGCGGCTCCAGGTCGAACACCCGGTGACCGAGGAAATCACCGGCGTCGACCTGGTGGAATGGCAGCTGCGCGTGGCAAGCGGGGAGCCGCTGCCCAAGCGGCAGGATGAGCTCAGCATCAACGGCTGGGCGATCGAGGCGCGGCTCTATGCGGAGGACCCGGCGAAGGGGTTTTTGCCGAGTGTTGGGCGATTGGACCTCTTAACGCTGCCGGAATGGGTAGGGGGCCAGGCGGTAAGGATCGAAACCGGCGTGGAAGAGAAA
>JBOFDB010000073.1:0-1684 GCA_051646545.1 Sphingomonas sp. | reverse complement strand
TCATTGCCGACCGCCAGCGCGCCCGCGACATCGCCCGCGCCGCCATCATAAGCGTAAATCTCACCGAGAAGCTCATCAAAGGCGGGCGCGTTGATGCGTTCGAGCGTGAACGGGCGGCCAAGGTGGCGGCGCAGTTCGATGAGCACCATCGGATCGGCATCTTCGCGCAGCGCGACGCGCAACGCGCTGCTTTCATCCTGCTGCACGATGACGCCATTGCTGCGGGCAAACGCATAAGGCAGGCGCGAGTCCTTTTGCGCCCTCTCGCCTTCCGGCGAGGGCGTGTGCGCCCTCATCCCTTCCGGCGAGGGCGGTTCCGATGCCGCAAAGCCGCGTTCGATCTTCACTGGCCCGGATCCGCAGGTGGCGGCGGCGGCGGGCCATAAGGATCGGCAGGGGTATTGGCGGCGGGATCGCTCGGCGGCATCGGCACCGGGGCAACGGTGCCGTCGGGCGTGCGGCTCGCGGCGCCGATCATCATGTCGCCTGGTTGCGGGGTGATGACGGGGGGCACGGTGCCGAGATAGTCGCGGACCAGCAGGTCAATTTCGGGCTCTGCCTCTGGGTCGCGCAGCAGCTGGGCATTGCGGACGTAATTATAGCGGCGCGCGGTCATGGCCGCCGCATCGGCCCCGTCGCGCAAGATGGTCGGGCGGATGAACACCATCAAATTGGTGTTGGTGCGCGCCCGGCTGCGGCTGCGGAACAATTCGCCGATCAACGGGATTTCGGAAAGCAGCGGGATCGCCTGAATGGTCCGGCGCTCATCGTCGTTGAGCAGGCCGCCAATCGCCATGATCTGGCCGTCGCCCGCCGTCAGCACGGTTTCAAACAAGCGGGTGTTGAAGATGAGATCGGACGAGCGGCTGTTGACCGGCCCGGCGACGCTGGACACCTCTTGCCGGATGGTGAGGGTGATTTCGCCAGACGCATTGATCTGCGGGGTGATCTCCAGCTTGATGCCGACTTCGCGCCGCTGGACGGTGCGGAAGCGGTTGTCGAAATTGTCCGAGAGTGCTTCGCCGGTCGTGACCGGCACGTCCTGTCCGACCAGGAAGCGCGCCGGGCTGTTGTCGAGCGTCACCATGTGCGGGACGGCGAGCAGGTTGGAATTGGTGTCGGTGCGCACCGCGTTGATGATCGCCCCGAAAATGGCGTTGCGGCCAATGTCGAGCGCGAGACCGCCAAAGCCGCCGGTGGCGCCGAGGATCTGCTGCGTCGCCGCATCAACCACGCCCTGACCCAGCGGGTTTTCGCTGGTGGTGGTGACGATATTGTCGTCGATCGTGGTGGTCTGGCGGGACAGTTCATAGCCTGCGGCGGCCGCACCCAGCGTCAGGATGCTGGGACTGGTGTTCGAATAGTTGGTCGCGGCAAACGGAATATTCTCCCCGCCCAGCAGGAACTGGACGCCGAGCTGGCGGGCGGCATTGTCGCCGATTTCGACGATGATCGCCTCCACCAGCACCTGATTGCGGCGGACGTCTAGCTGGCGGATCAACTCGCCGATCAGCCGCTGGGTATCGGCATTGCCCGCGACGATGATCGCGTTCGCGCCTTCATAGCGGGTGATGATGCCAGGGCCGCGATTGACTATGGTGTCGCCATTGCCGCTGGTCGCGGTGCGGGCAGGCGGTGCGGCTGGGGTCGCCTGCTGGCCCACGCTGCCGCCAGGGGTGCCGCC
>JBOFDB010000004.1:0-2634 GCA_051646545.1 Sphingomonas sp. | reverse complement strand
TCGGCAAAGGGCAGCATTCGCTCAACCGTACCACGCAGCAGCGTCGCATAATGGCCCGACATGGGGGCGACGATCAGCAGCTTGGGACCGCCCTCGACACCATCGCGCACAAAGCGTTTAAGCTGGCCGAACGGCTTGCGGACGAGAATTTCCTCGCTGACCGCCACATCGCGACCATCGATCATCGTGCTGACAAAGCCGAATTCGGGCTTGCCACGCGGCGCTGCGGCATGCGCGAACACTTCGAGCGCCGAGGCAAGCACCGGACCACCGCCGAAATAGGCAAAGGGATAAGACGGGTTCTGGAGCAGCCCCGCGCTGAAATTCGCCATGGCGCTGGCGCCGGCGAGCAGCGAGCGCTGCATCTCATAGGCATCGTACAACATAGGTCTGATAATCCCCCGCGGACGGTTACGATCCCGTCAACCTTCCCCCGCATGGGCATCTTGCGCGCCGCATTGCAGCATGGATGAATAGCAGGACGCCGGGTGGGGGCAAGCGCCAACGCTGTCAGTTCGTCTCGTTTGGGCGCATGCCGCCACCCGTTTCCGTTTCGCGTTGAGGCGCCGCGATGCGCCTGCTAGGGACTTGCCGCAATTATGGCTGACGATCTTCCCGCCGCTCCTGCCGCGCCGTCGACACCGCCCAAGGGGCGCAAGCTTTCCAGCCTGAAAATGGTGTGGACCTATGCGCGCAATTACCCGCCGCAACTGGCGATCGCGGTGACGGCATTGGTCGTCACGTCGGCGACGACGATTTACATTCCCTGGACTTTCCAGTCCGTCGTTGATCGCGGTTTCACCCATGGCGCCGACATGGCGCATGTCGACCAGGTCTTTTACCGATTGTTTTTTGTCGTCGGCGTGCTGGGGCTGGGCACTGCCGTGCGCTTTTATTTCGTGTCGTGGCTGGGGGAGCGCACCGTCGCCGATATGCGGATTGCGGTGCAGAACAACCTGCTGCGGTTAAGCCCGCGCTGGTTTGAGGAAAACCGCCCCGCCGAAATCGCCTCGCGCCTGACGGCGGATACCGGCCAGATCGAAATCGCGGTCGGCACCACCGTGTCGGTGGCGCTGCGCAACGCCATCACCGGCATTGGCGGCGTCATCTCGCTGTTCATCCTGGCGCCCAAGCTTGCGGGCAGCATCCTGATCGGCATTCCGGTGACACTGGTGCCGATCATCCTGCTCGGCCGTCGCTTGCGCAGCTATTCGCGGACCAGCCAGGATCGCATCGCCGATATCGGCGCGATGGCGGTGGAGGTGTTCCAGGCGATGAAAATCGTTCAGGCATTCGGCCAGGAAACGCGCGAGCAGCGCCGCTTCGCCGATGCGGTGGGCCAGAGCTTCAAAGTCGCCAAGCGCCGCATCTTCATCCGCGCATTGCTGACCGCGCTGTTCATCACGCTGATCTTTGGCGCCATTACCCTGCTGTTGTGGAGCACGGTGGCGGATGTCGCGGCAGGGCGGCTAAGTGCGGGGTCGCTGTTCGCGTTCCTGGCGTTGTCAGTGCTGGTGACGGGCGCGTTCGGCTCGCTGAGCGAGGTCTATGGCGATTTGCTGCGCGCCGCCGGCGCGGCTGAGCGGCTGGCGGAATTGCTTGCCGAGCAGCCCGAAATCCATGCGCCAGCCCAACCTGTCGCGCTGCCGATGCCGCCGCAAGGCGCGGTCGAGTTCGATCATGTCACTTTCCGCTATCCGACCCGGCCCGAGCTTGCCGCGCTCAACGATTTCTCGCTGTCGGTCGCTCCGGGTGAGACAGTGGCAGTGGTCGGCCCGTCAGGCGCGGGCAAGTCAACGCTGTTCCAGTTGATCCAGCGTTTTTATGATCCGACGGACGGCACCATCCGCGTCGATGGTGTCGCGCTGCCCGATGCCGATCCCGCCGCGGTGCGCGCGCGCATTGCGATGGTGCCGCAGGAAACCGTGATCTTTGGCGCGTCGGCACGCGACAATCTGCGCTATGGCCGCTGGGACGCCAATGACGATCAGCTCTGGGCGGCCGCCGAAGCCGCCAATGCCGCCGAGTTTCTCCGCCAATTGCCGCAGGGACTTGATACATTCCTTGGCGAGGGCGGCGCGCGGCTCTCGGGCGGGCAGCGCCAGCGCGTCGCGATTGCCCGCGCGCTGCTGCGCGATGCGCCGATCCTGCTGCTCGACGAAGCCACCAGCGCGTTGGATGCCGAAAGCGAGCGGCTGGTGCAGGAAGCGCTTGAACGGCTGATGGCCAACCGCACGACGCTCGTCATCGCCCACCGGCTGGCAACGGTGCGCGCGGCAGAGCGGATCATCGTGATGGACGGCGGTCGCATCGTCGAGCAAGGCAGCCACGGCACGCTGATCGGCGAAGGCGGGCTTTACGCGCGGCTTGCCAGCCTGCAATTCAGCGAGGCGGCTTGATAAGAACTCGGCCCTCGCCCCTGGAAAGGGGAGAGGGATACCGCAGCTTGCCAGCTTGCTGGCTAGCGAGGGTTGGGTGAGGGGTCGAAGCGGGCCTGTGGCCCGCGCCGAGCCTCCGGCTCGGCATGACCCCTCACCCAGCTCCGACTAAGCCTTTGCTCACGCAAAGGCCAAGTCTACGCATCCAGTTCGGGGTAAACAGTGCCCCGCACTGTTTAGGCCATGCCGGGGGCAT
>JBOFDB010000485.1:0-2296 GCA_051646545.1 Sphingomonas sp. | reverse complement strand
CGCTCACGCCCCCGCCATTGCGCGCTCGGTTTTTTCGCGCCGCAAACGGTGCTCGCGCCAGACGATATAGAGGCCACTTGCCGCGATGATCGGCGCGCCGACCCAGGTCGACCAGCTGGGCACGTCACCAAAGATCGCCCAGCCGAGCAACGCTGCCCAGATAAGGCCGCTATAATCCATCGGCACCACGATCGAAACGGGGGCGGCGCCCAGGGCGCCCGTCATCATCAGCTGCGCGACGCCGCCAATCAGCCCGACGCACGCCATCAAGGCCCAGGCCTGCCAGGGATGCGCGGTCGCGGTCAGCGCAAAGGCAATTGCGAGCGGCGGCAGCGACAGCAGCGAAAACCAGAAGACGATCGTGGGCGCGCTTTCGGTGCGGCTGATCTGGCGCAACAGGATCGACACCGACGCACTGCTCAACGCACCGATCAGGCCGGTGACGATGCCGATCGACGCCATATGCCCCGTCCCCGGCCGCGTCACCACCAGCACGCCCAGAAATCCCACCGCCACTGCGCCCCAGCGATGCCAGCCGGTCGGCTCGCGCAGCAGCAGGGCGCCCAGGATCGTCGCGAAGATGGGCAGGGTGAATTGCAGCGTCGTCGCTTCGGCCAGCGGCAGGAACAGCACCGTCGAAAACACGAACACCATGCTGAACAGGCCAAGCGCGGTCCGCGACAGATGCGCGCCGATCCGCTGGGTGCGGATCGACCCCAGCCCCGGCCCCAACGCAATCCACGCCGTTACCGGGATTAGCGCGACGCTCTGGCGGAAGAACAGGATTTCGGGCAGTTGTGCGCCTTGCGCCTCGGCGAGCTTGACCACCGCGTTCATCACCGAAAACGCCGCCGCCGACCCCAGCCGCAGCGCCACGCCATAAAGAATGCGGTCGGGGGCACGGTCAGTCATCGGTGCGCCTTATCGGCTGACGGACGCGAGCGAAACCCCGTTACGGCGCGCTATTCCCCATGAACGCGGCGAGCGCGACCATGTCATTGATCGTCATGTCGCGCGTGACAGCGGCCATCTGGGCGCTGGCCGCCCCGCCGCGCGCGCCCGATTTGAAGTTGTAGATCTGGCGCGCGAGATAGCTTGGCGAGCGACCGGCCAGGCGCGGCCCGATGCCGCCCTGATAGCTCGCGCCATGGCAGGTCGCGCAGGCATAGGCGCCCTTGGCCCAGTGCTGCGCCAAATCCTTGCCGCGCGCGATGCTGCCGGCGGGCACATAAGCCGTGTAGCTCAACCGGCTGTCGCGCATTTCGTGGCGCTCAAAATCGTCGGGCACCTCGATCAGTCGGCCGCCAAGTGGTTCGGTGCCTTTGGCGCCGGTGTAATGCCAGGGGCCGGGGTTGGAAGTGACGTGCGGGATGTTGACCGTCTCAACCACGCGGCCGAAGCGGTGGGGCTTGATGCTGGCGAAATAGCGGGCGGCGGCGGCAAGCTGATCGGCCGGCACCGCCTTGGCGATTTTCTGCATGATCACCGGGCGATGCGCGCCATCGCCGCGCGCGCCGCTGGCAAAGGCCTTGACCTCAGCGACGATGTACGATGCCTGCAATCCGGCGAGCGACGCGTTTTCGGGCCGACCGCCGCCATTGGGCAAGTGGCATGTGCCGCAGGCATATTGGTCGGGCGGGCGCCCTTCGCGCACTGCCAAGGGCATGGGCGGGTGATCAGTCGGGTACCAGTCGGCAGTGTGGAACAGGTCGCGGTTCTGCGCTTCGGTCAGCTTCAGCGCGCTGCCCGGCGGGCCGCGCTTGACGACCGTGTCATATTTTGGCGGCGTCTTGCTTGGCGGGTTGAAGGGGAACAGCCACGCCGGTGGCGCCTCCGCCGCACCCATCGCCAGCAACGCCACCAACGCCAGATATCGCCGCATTTTCTTGCCCCCTTAATCCGCCTTGCGCGGACAATCCGTTTCCCCGCTCCGTTCGTGCTGAGCTTGTCGAAGCACCGTCCTTCCTTGCGAGGAAGGGCAGCCCTTCGACAGGCTCAGGGCAAACGGGGAAAAATGTCCCGCGCCTGCGAACGATAAGGCGATCGTTACGTATAAGGCAACGCGGAAGGGGTGACGCCGCGCAGCTTGCGCGCTATCGCCCCCGCCATGATCAAGCACGCCCTTGCCGTCACCCGCGAGCAGAACTTCGCCGAATGGTATCAGACCGTCATTGCCGAAGCCGACATGGCCGAGGAGAGCGGCGTGCGCGGCTGCATGGTCATCCGGCCCTGGGGCTATGGTATCTGGGAGCGGATGCAGCGGCTGCTCGACGATCAGATCAAGGCGACGGGGCAT
>JBOFDB010000057.1:0-1157 GCA_051646545.1 Sphingomonas sp. | reverse complement strand
AGGTGGCGAACGCGGCCCTGCACGGGTAGCCCGTCAAACGGCGTGTTGCCAGCGCGCGCGATCATCCGGTCAGCGACGATCTGCCAGGGCGCGTCCGGATCAAAGGCCAGCAAATCGGCTGGCGCCCCCGGCGTCAATTGCCCGCCATCCAGCCCCAGCACGCGCGCGGGATTGGCCGCGAGCAGCGCGAACAGCCGGTCCATGGTCAGATAGCCGTCGCGCACCAGCCCCAGCGCCAGCGGCAGCAGCGTTTCGGCGCCCGACATGCCGGGGTTCGAATCGGCAAAGGGCAGGCGCTTTTCCTCTGGCCCGCGCGGATCATGGCCGGAAGCGAGCACGTCGATCGTACCGTCCGCCAATGCCGCCAGCGCGGCCTGCCGATCCGATTCCGCCCGCAGCGGCGGGGAAAGATGGGCGAAGGTGCGAAAATCGGTCATCGCAATGTCGGACAGCAGCAAATGGGCCGGCGTAATGCCGCACGTCACCGCCACGCCGCGTCGCCTGGCGGCGCGGATCAGGTCGAAACCGGCAGCGGTCGTCACTTGCCGCAAATGCAGCCGCGCGGCCGTTTCCTCAGCCAGCATCAGATCGCGGGCAATCGCCAGCGCCTCGGCAAGGGCAGGGGCGGCCGCCAGGCCCAGCCGGGTCGCGGTCTCGCCCGCCGTGGCCACCGCGCCCGCTGCCAGGCCGCCATCTTCGGCGTGCGCGATGACCGCCTGGTCCAGGTCACGCGCATAAGCGAGCACTTTGCGCATCACGCCTGAATCGGCGATCCACCCTCGTCCGGTGCCGACGGCGCGCGCGCCCGCCTGCCTGTTGATTGCCATTTCGGCCAGATCGATGCCGGCCAGACCCTTGGTCGCGGCGGAAATCGGGTGGATCCACAAGCGCGGGCGACCGATCAGCGCGGACCGCTGGACAATGCCGGGATCGTCGAGCACCGGCGATTGATCGGGCATCAACCCCACCCGGACAATCCCGCCCGCGTGGCATGCCGCGACGTCGATCGCGAAAACGCCGAGGTCGATGATCGCGGGGGCGAGCGTCATGCCGTTCAGGTCGATCGTCTCGACATCTGCGGGCACATCGATTGTGCCAACTGCGGCGATCGCGCCATCCCTGACCAACAGGCTGCCGGGGCGGACCTGATCGGGCAG
>JBOFDB010000280.1:0-1525 GCA_051646545.1 Sphingomonas sp. | reverse complement strand
GGCGAAGCGCTCGGTGTTCTCGATCAGGATGTCGCGCATCCGGTCGATGCCCTTGAGCAGGCCGAGGTCAACCCGGCTGACGCGCGGGACCGGCGCCAGCCGTCCGTCCGGGTGCCAGACAAAGGCGTCGGCGGCGCCGAACGACTCAATGGTCTTGGCGGCCGGAGAGGCTGCGGAAAGGTGGCTGGCGATGGCTTCCAGGGCGTCGGCGATCCGCTCGGCGGTGGCGTCGCTGGCGGGCTTTGCCGGACGTTTTGTCGCGGATTTTGCCGGCTTCACCGGGGCGGCCCTGGAGGCGGCGCGGGGCGTTGTTTTCTTGGCTCTTTTTGACATTTTTCGGGTTCCTGACCGCGCAGCCATAACGGGCCTTGGAAGCTGCCGCAAGCGCCCTAAATGAGGGGCCTGCCAGCGTTGCAATTGGGCCCGCCGCCGCTATAGTCCGCGCGAATTTGTCCGGATCGGTGCGTTGCCCAAGCCTGGATGGTAAGGCAGGACCGGTTCTTTCCCGCTCTTCACGAGGATTGTTCGAATGCTGATTACCCCTGCGTACGCCCAGGCTGCAGCCGGTGGCGATGCCAACAGCATGTTGATGTCGCTGCTGCCGTTCGCGCAAGGTGCCGTAGATCAGATCCTGCGCCGCACCGCGCGTGGACGCTGGCAGGTCCGGGTGGGCGGCCCACAGGCCCGCGAGCCCGTCGTTCAGCGCATAGCCGTCGCGCACATGGGCGATTGCTTCGGCCGCCACCCACATTGCGCGGGCAAGCGAGTCCGGCGGTAGTGGCGGCAGTTCAGGCGCACGCGCCGGCCGGGCGGGGCGCGACGAGCTTGATGGTTCATGGCGCGCAGCAGGGCGGGCGCCGGGGCGGGGTCGAAAGCTGGACATGGGGCAAGGCCCTTGGCGGCCCGGTAAGGAGTTCGGATATGACGTTTACCCGTTTGGGCGACGCCGCGCAAGCCGGAGCCGGCTTTGCGAGCGTCGGGCTTCAGCGCAACAGGCGCAGTCGCGGGGTGCCGTCGGCTGCGATTGTCACGATCGCATTCTGGCCGAAACGCTGCCCCAGTTCGGCACCGGTCGGTGCGCTTGCCCCCAACACGAGCAAGCCCGGTTCGTCGGGCCAGTTGCCGGCGTCTGCAACATGGCGGGTCGCGATGGCGCCAAGGCCCAGCCGCGCAATGGCGGCTTCAAGGGCGCGATGCCGCGCGGCGTTTTCGCTGTCCGGCAGCTGTTCGCTGCGCGGATTTGCCGCGCACACAATCGCCGCCTCGCTGACCGCGTGCGATTGCAGCAATGCCGCGAGGCCCGCATCCGGCTGGTCGATCCGCAGCGCCAGCGGCGGTTCGGTCTGAACCAGGTAGCGGGTGGCTCGGTAGCCTGCGATCAGCGCGGCGGACAGCGCGCTGGCTGTCGGTTGCACAGGCGGCATCACGACGCCGCGAGCCATCGCAGGTACGCCGGACCGGGCGCGTTTTGGGGATGGGTGCCGACGCGTGCGGCAGGGCGGCCGCACCGTCTTGTGGCGCTGTG
>JBOFDB010000302.1:0-11486 GCA_051646545.1 Sphingomonas sp. | reverse complement strand
GTATCGGAAAGCGCCAAATGGCTGACGCGCGCCAAGCCGGGCAGCCATGCGCAAGAATGCCTGCGCGCGCGCGCCATCATGACCGAGGCTCGCGCCGTCGTGCGCGACATCCACCACAAGGTGGGGGAGGGGCAGCGCGTCGACCCGCGTCGACTCGACCCGGTGGTGGAAGCGATCATCGCGTCGATCGAGCGCGATCCGACCGCCATTCCAAGCGTAACGCAACTGCGCCTGCGACATGACTATACCTATCACCATTCGGTCGCGGTTTGCGGTTTGATGGTGGGCATGGGCCGCGCGCTACGGCTTGGCGATGCCGAGCTCTACCAGATCGGGATTGCGGGCCTGCTGCACGACATCGGCAAGGCACGCGTCCCCGAACCGTTGATCAACAAGCCCGCAGCGCTTGACGACCATGAGCTGCACCTGGTCCGCCAGCATCCGGCGCACGGGCATGACGTGCTGCAGGCCGCCAACTGCCTATCCGCGCCCGCGCTCGACGTGGTCCTCAATCACCATGAGCGGATGGATGGATCGGGCTATCCAGCTGGCAAGCGCGGCGCCGATTTGTCGCGCCATGCGCGGATGAGCGCGATTTGCGATGTCTATGATGCGGTAACCTCGGCACGCAGCTATCGCAGTGCCTGGTCGCCGGGCGAAGCGCTGGAGTGGATGCGCAGCGCCTATGGCCAGTTCGACGCGGCCTTGCTCAAAAGTTTTGCCAAGACGCTCGGGCCCTATCCGTGCGGCTCGCTGGTCCGGATCAAGGGCGAGCGGCTGGCGATCGTGCTCGATCCCGGCAATGGCGACCCGCTCGACCCGCCGATCATGGTCTATATGGACGCGGGCAGCCGCCGCCGCTTGCCCGCCATCCGCAAGGAGCGCGCCGGCGACAGCATCATTGCGGTCGAATATGCCGAGCGGCTGGGGCTGGCCGATTGGGCGGTGTTCCGCCAGGAAGTGCTGCGACCCAGCCTTGCCTGAACGCTACAGCAGCGCCCCCTGGCGCGGCGGCGGCCGATCATGCGCCGCGCCGCTGCGCCGCGCGATTTCCTGTTCGGCGGTGTAGCGGACATCGGGGTCGCGATCGGCGGCGAATGCCTCGAGCGTTTCCTCCTCCAGCTCCTGCCAGTCCTTGCCGCGATCCGGCCCGTTGCGCACCCGCGGCAGCAGACCGGGCAGGTTGGACCATTCGATCAGCTGGGCAACGCTTGCCTCATTGAGCATGTCGCGCAAGTGGTGCGCGGTTACATAGGCGTCGGGCCCGGCGCGGTGGGCGGGCAAGCCGCGTTCGTGCACCAACCCCGGCGGCCTGCGCCAATAGCGCAGCAACTGGTTGGAAAAGCCCGGTGAATCGGGCCACAGCCGGAGCGCGCATTTCCAGGTGCAGATCCAGTCGGCGCCGCGCGTGAGCGAGGGCGTGCAGAACTTCATCTCAAAATCCGCGCGATGTGCGGCAAGCGCGACGCGGCGCGGCCAGGGATCGAGGATCGGGCGCGCGCAATCATGCCACCATGGCGCATCCGCCACGTCCTCGTCGCGGATATGGTGGACCGCCATGGTCAGCGCCGGGATCGGTCGCCCGGGATTGACCAGCATGGCCCCGCCGCCATCCGCCACGACGTCCCAGCGGCCATCCTCACCCAGCGCGACATCCTGCCAGCCAATCTCGCACACGCCATGCGCGGGCGGGGCCTGGCCGGTGGTTTCAAGGTCGATGACGCGGATGATGCTGGGGGTTGGCATACCCCGCCACTTGAGCGCTTTTGCGCCCGATTGCGAGTCCCCCGCAACGGCTTTGGCGCTGTTTCGGCACGGGTGAAACAGACCTTGCCCGGGTCAATTCACCGCCCCACAAGTCAATGCCCTGCCTGCGGCCCGCGTTCCAGTCCCGAGGCGGCGAGTTGCGCATCGATCTGGCCGATCAGCCGGTCAAGCCCAGCCTGGTCCTTTGCCTCCGCGCGCGCGACGAGCACGTCCTGCGTGTTCGACGCGCGCAGCAGCCACCAGCCATCGGGCGTGTTGACGCGGGCGCCATCGGTGCGGTTGACCTCGGCCCCAGCCGCCTCCAGCCGGGCAAGAACTTCGTCGACCACCGCGAATTTGCGGCTCTCATCCACCTGAAAGCGCATTTCGGGCGTGTTGACCATCGCGGGCATGCTGCCCCTGATGTCGGTCATCGACTGGCCGATATGGCTCGCCGCGCGGATCAGCTGGACGGCGGCGAACTGCGCATCGTCAAAGCCGTAAAAGCCGTAAAAATCGTGCGCGAAGAAAATATGGCCCGACATTTCGCCCGCGAGCGGCGCGCCGGTTTCCTTCATCTTGGTCTTGATGAGACTATGGCCGGTTTTCCACATCACCGGCGTGCCACCCAGCTCGGCGACGCGATCATAGAGCGCCTGGCTCGCCTTCACATCGGCAATGATCGGCGCGCCAGGGATTGCTTTGAGCACAGGTTCAGCCAAAATGGATAGAATCTGATCGCCCCAGATGACGCGGCCCTGGCCGTCAATCGCACCGATCCGATCACCATCGCCGTCAAAAGCCAGTCCGAAATCGAGCTGCTTGTCCGTGACCAAAGCCTTCAAATGCGCCAGATTCTTCTCTTCGGTCGGATCAGGATGATGATTGGGGAAATTACCGTCCACATCGGTGAAGAGCGTATGGTGCTCACCCGGCAGCAGCTGAACCAGCTTCTCGATCACCGGGCCGGCGGCGCCGTTGCCGGCATCCCAGCCGATGCGATAGGCGCGGCCATCAAATCCCTCGACCAGCCGGGCGACATAGGTATCGATGATGTCGTAATCGCTGACCGTGCCGGTGCCCGTCTCCCAGTCGCCCGCCGCCGCCATCTCACCCAGCTTCTGAATGTCCTGGCCGAAAAACGGCCGGTGCTGAAGCACCATCTTGAAGCCGTTATACTCGGCGGGATTGTGGCTGCCGGTTATCTGAATGCCGCCATCCACCTCTAGCGTGGCTTCGGCGAAATAAAGCATCGGCGTCGGCCCCATGCCGGTGCGGACAACGTCAACGCCCGCCGCGGTCAGCCCCTCGACCAGGGCCGTCGCAAAGGCGGGCGAGCTCGTCCGCCCGTCATAGCCAACCGCAACGCGCGTGCCGCCCGCACGGCGGACGATGGTGCCAAAGGTCCGGCCAATCGCCGTCGCATCCGCCACATCGAGCGTTTTGCCGACAATGCCGCGAATATCATATTCGCGCAGCGAGGTGGGATTGAAGCGATGCGACATCGGTTGCTCCAGCTAAAGGAAGAAAGAAGGTTGGCCACGGGATGCAGTCACGGCCGGTCGGCCCCCGGCTGTGCCAGCAACGCATCACGTGCGGCATTGATCCGTCGGGTTTCGTCGACCGAGCCGCCATGGTCGGGATGCGCGGCGGCGATCAGGCGGCGATAGGCGGCGCGGATCTCGCTTTCGCTCGCGTCGGCGCTTACCCCCAGCACGGCCCGCGCCTCGACAATTTGCGCATCGCTGCTGGAATGGCCGGTTGATTTGGGCTGATAACGGCGGCGAGGATTGGGGCCGTGATACCAAAAGCGCCAGGCCAGCGCCACCGCCAGCAGCAGCTTTGCCATCAGCTGAACAGCGGCAACGGCGAATCGGGCAGGCCCAGCCCCGCCATCATCTCGCGCAATTCCTGCCGCGCGGCGACATGGCTCAGCCCCATTTCGCCAAAATCACGCGAGTCGATCATCGTCAGGCCGGTGGGAAACAGCTCGCGGTAAATGACGCGCTCGCCAAGGCCCGGAATGATGCGGAAGCCAACGCGCTTGGCGAGCTGATCGAGCGCGTCGGACACCCGGCGCATGTTGCGCGCCTCGATATGCTGCAGCCGGTTGCGCAGCACCACCCAGTCGATCGTCGAGCCATCGCGCTTGGCGCGGGCCTTGCGCGCGTCCCAGATCAGCTCGGCATAAAAGCTCGGGCGGGTGACCTTATAGCTGGTCGGATCGACCTGGCCGATCAGATCGAAATCGACAAAGCTGTCGTTCATCGGCGTGACCAGCGTGTCGGCGCGCGCGGCCGCCATGCGGGCAAAGCGATCATCGCGGCCCGGCGTGTCGATCACCAGGAAATCGGCATCCTGGCTCAGTGCCTCTAGCTGATCGGTAAAGCGCGCCAGACTGTCGCCGTCATGGGTGTCATGGCGGGGCATCGGCAGATCATGGCCGGTGCGCTTGATCGTTGCTTCGCGATTGTCGAAATAGCGGCCCATTGTGCGCTGGCGATGATCAAGGTCGAACGCGCTTACCCGCGCGCCGCGCGCCGCCAGAGCGATCGCGACGTGAACGGCGGTCGTCGACTTGCCCGTGCCGCCCTTTTCATTGGCGAAGACAATGGCGTGCGTCTTGTGCGGCGGCTGCGACAACCCGATTCTATCCCTAGTTGATCCCCGGCGACCGCGCCCATTAAAAGGCGCCCCCGGCGTGTATCGCGCCGTCCTTACCGAAGGGCCTTAATCCGTGCAAACCATCCGTCAGCTGGCCCCTTTGCGCGAGGCGATTGCCGGTTTCCGGCGGACCAGCCAGCGGATCGCGCTGGTGCCGACGATGGGTGCGCTCCACGCCGGTCATATCGCGCTGGTGACCGAGGCGCGCAAACGCGCTGATCGCGTCATCGCCTCCATCTTTGTCAATCCCAAGCAATTCGGCGCAGGCGAGGATCTGGATCGCTATCCGCGTCGCGAGGCGAGCGACAGCCAGATGTTGAGCGAAGCGGGCTGCGACCTGTTGTGGATGCCTGGCGTCGAAGAAATGTATCCGGCGGGATTCGCGACCAATATTTCGGTTTCAGGGGTTTCCGATGGGCTCGACGGCGCGGCCCGGCCCGGCCATTTCGATGGCGTCGCCACGGTGGTGGCCAAGCTGTTCAACCAGGTGCGGCCCGACATTGCGCTGTTTGGCGAAAAGGATTTTCAGCAGCTCGCGGTCATCCGCCGCCTCGTCATCGATCTCGATTTCGCGATCGAGATTGTCGGCGTGCCGACCGAGCGCGACGATGACGGGCTCGCGCTCTCCTCGCGCAACGCCTATTTGCTGCCCGAGCAGCGGATACAGGCGGTCGCGCTGCCCCGCACGCTGGGGCTAACCGCGCGCGCCATTGCCAAGGGGGCGGCGGTGGACAAGGCGCTTGGCGATGCGGTCGCCGCCTTGCTGGCGGCGGGGTTTGACACGGTCGATTATGTCGCCCTGGTCGATGCGGACAGCCTGGTGCCGATCGATCGCCCGGACGGCCCTGCCCGCCTGCTCGCCGCCGCGCGGATCGGCTCGACACGGTTGATCGACAATCTCGCGGTTGAAATTACCAATCAGGGTTAATGGCGTTAACCATTTGTAGAGACCCTATTCGCCAAAACCCGACGTGCCAGATGGGGCAAAAAGGGGTTGGCGGAGATGGCAAACAGCCTGAAGAGCGCGACGTTCCTGATTGAAAGCCGGATTGCGGATGCGGCGCGCGGTGATTTGAATGCCTGTTATGACCTGGGCATCGTTTATTCGACGGGCGCAGGCGGGGTCGATATCGACCTGATCGAGGCACATAAATGGTTCAATCTGGCGGCGGTATGGGGCAGCGAGGCAGCGCAACAATGCCGCGCCGACATTGCCGAAGACATGACCGCGCGCGAAATCGCCGAGGCGCAGCGCCAGGCGCGCGCCTTTCTGCAGATGACGAGCGCGCGAGCGGCCTGACCAGACCCTCGGTCACCCCAGCGAAAGCCGGGGTCGTTTGCAGCTCGAAACCCCGGCTTGCGCAGGGGGGACGGTTTGATTGGTACCGGCTGGTTGCCCGGACCAGCTGCGCCCACTAGCCTGCCTTTCCATAAAGGGAGGACGCCCAATGCATCTTTACATCACCGCCTTGATGGCGGCCGCGCTCGCGCTGTTGCTGGTCGCGCTGGCCACCGCAACGATTTCGCTGCGTCTGCGCTATGGCGCGGCATTTGGCGATGCGGGGCAACAGCCCTTGACCGCGGCCATTCGCGCCCATGGCAACCTTGCCGAATATATGCCGATTGGCATCACGCTCACCGGCCTTTTGGAAGCAAGCGGCGTCAATCAGGCGCTGCTCGGGGGCCTTGCGGCCGCGTTTGTCGCGTCGCGCCTGCTCAACGCCATCGGCCTGTTCGCGCCCCCTGGCCCGCCGACCTGGCCGCGATCGGTCGGCATTGTCGCCACGCTGACGATCCTGCTGGCGATGGCGCTGTGGCTGGCGGCATCCGTGCTGGGGACAATGAGCCACTGAGGGGGCGGTGGTGTCCGCGAATGTTCCCTAATGTTCGCACTGACCAAGCGGTTTTTGCGCACCAGCGCGGGGCGAGCGCCCAGGTCCAATCCCTGAACCAGGGTGCCGACGCTGGGAAAGAGCGGGCGCAAGCCTAGCCTGAGGGCGTGCGGTAGGACAGGCGTTGGAGGGTTTGGCCCGGCCCTAAAACCGCATTTCCTCGTAAATCCGGCTGACATCGCCGCCCCAGGCGCCGTGATAGCGTTCCAGCAGCAATTCCGCCGGGGTTTTACCCGAGCGCACGATGTCGCGCAGCGGATCGAGAAAGCCGGTTTCGTTGCTGCCCCCGGCGTCCGTGCGGGCGCGGTCGGCAAGGCCGGCGTGCGCGATATCGAGCACGTCGCCGGCAATGTCGCGCAGCCGCCGCCCACCCGCGATCGGCGCATCCAGCCCCAGCCTGGGCACCGAGGCACGCAGCGCCTCCCGCTCTTCCATCGTCCAGTGCTTGACGACATCCCATGCCGCATCGAGCGACGCCTGGCTGTAGATCAGGCCCACCCAGAAAGCGGGCAGGGCGCAGATACGGTTCCACGGCCCACCATCCGCGCCGCGCATTTCAAGGAACGACTTCAGCCGCACTTCGGGGAAGGCGGTCGACAGATGATCATTCCAATCCTCGACCGTCGGCTTTTCGCCGGGCAGGACCGACAATTCGCCGTTCAGGAAATCGCGGAAGCTGAGCCCAGCAGCGTCGATGTACCGCCCGTTGCGATAAACAAAATACATCGGCACATTGAGCGCGTAATCGGCATAGCGCTCATAGCCAAAGCCGTCTTCGAACACGAAGGGCAGCATGCCGGTGCGTGCCGGATCGGTATCCGACCAGATATGGCTGCGATAGCTGAGAAACCCGTTGGGCTTTCCTTCAAGGAACGGCGAATTGGCTAACAAGGCGGTTGCAAGCGGCTGTAGCGCCAGGCCAACGCGGAACTTCTGAACCATATCGGCCTCTGAACTATAGTCCAGATTAACCTGAATGGTACATGTGCGCAGCATCATGTCGAGCCCCATGCTGCCCACGCGCGGCATGTGGTTGAGCATGATGGCGTAGCGACCCTTGGGCATGATCGGCAGATCGGCCCGCGTCTTGTCAGGCCAAAGACCAAGGCCGAGATAACCCAGGCCGAGTTCCTTCCCCACCGTCAACACCTGTTCCAGATGCCGCCCCGTCTCGGCGCACGTCTGATGGAGATTGTCGAGCGGCGCACCGGATAGTTCGAGCTGCCCGGCAGGCTCCAGGCTGACGCTGCCATCGGCGCCCGACAGCGCGATGACGTTGCCGCCTTCCATCACCGGTTCCCAGCCAAAGCGCGTGAGCCCCATCAGCAGGTCGCGAATGCCGCCAGGCTCGGCATAGCCGGGCGCGCGGTAATCGCTCAGCCGATAGACGAACTTTTCATGCTCGGTGCCGATGCGCCAGCGCGCCGCAGGTTTCTCGCCCTTGGCGAAGACCGCCAGCAACTGGTTGCGGTGCTCGATGACCGCAGATTTATCATTCGTTACGGTCTTCGTGCTCATGCCGCGCCATGTAGCGAGGCGATGCCAGGCGCGCTAGGGGCCTCACCATCCCCGCCCAGCGCAGCGAGCAGGCTGGTTCGATCAGCAGCGGTGCGCAGCGTGACGACGGGGCCGGTAAAGCTCGCCATCACCGCGCGCACGCGCGGGCCGACATCGCGCTGCCACCGCCAGGCATAGACCAGAAATTCCCAATCGAGCCGTTCGGGGCAGCCCGGCGCGCTGTCAGGGCGGACGCGACCGGCATAAGTCGCGATCCGGCGCAGGATGCGAGTCAGCCGGATCAGGGTCGACACATCGACATGGATTAACAGGTCGGCGACGCGCAGCCGTGGCTCGGCAGCGCTCGAATAATTGCCGTCAATCACCCAGGCGGGCAGGGCGGCGATGCGCGCGACATCGGCCTCAAATTCGCCGGGCGGCGGCGGCGTCCAGCCGGGGCGATGATAAAGCTGATCGAGATGATAGACGGGCAGGCCAAGCCGCTCCCCCAGCAGGCGGGCGAGCGTCGATTTGCCGCTGCCCGGCGCGCCGACGATCATGATGCGGCACGGGCCGCTCATCGCCAATCCCCGGCCGCCGCCATCCACAAGGCGATTGCGGCGGCAGCGGCAGTGTCGGCGCGCAGGATGCGGGGGCCAAGGCTGATGGCGCGGGCCTGGGGCACAGCGCGGATGGCGGCCCGCTCGTCCTCGTCAAAGCCGCCTTCGGGGCCGATCAATATCGCGGCGGGGCCGGGTGCGGCCTGCATCGCCTGGGCGGCAGGGGCACCGCCCGTTTCATCGGCAAAGAACAGCGCGCGCTCGGCGGGCCAGTCCCGCAGCAGCGCGCCAAGCTTCACCGGTTCGGCAAGTGCAGGCACGGCGGTGCGCCCGCATTGTTCGGCCGCCTCGACCATATGCGCAGTCAGCCGATCAAGATTGAGCCGATCGACCACGGTGCGGTGGGTGATGACCGGCACGACGCGATCGACCCCCAGCTCGCAGGCTTTTTCAACCAGCCAGTCGATCCGCCCTTTCTTGAGCGGCGCGGCGCAGAGCCACAGGTCAGGCACCGCCTCGCGCACGCGCAGTTGCTCGACCACGGTCAGCGTCGCGTCGCGCTTGCCCGGCGATGCCAGCGTCGCCAGCCATTCGCCGGTCGCATTGTCGAACAATTTCACCGGATCGCCCGGCTTCAGCCGCATCACGCTGACCAAATAATGCGCCTGCGGCCCATCGATGGCGATCGATCCGGGCTGTAGCGGCCCGGCCACCAGCAGGCGCGGGGTCGATTGCGGCGGCCAGGCGGGGGTGGCGGGCATGATTTGCTATAGCGGTTTTCCGCGCCGCATAAACAGGGGTGGCACTGGGCTTTGCAGGGCCGACCACCCCAACAGATGTGGCCGTTTAGTCACCCTTGATACCAAAGCGGGGCATGGCGAAACGCATGCTGTTTCCCTTTCGGTCATGATGGGCTAAGGGCCGCCGCTTGAACTTGGGATTATTGTGCATGTCGTCCAACCCTGTCACGCCACTGCTCGATCAGGTGAAATTGCCGTCTGATCTGCGCAAGCTGGCGCCTGAACAGCTTCCTCAACTCGCGGACGAACTGCGCCAGGAGGTGATCTCGGCGGTCGGCGTGACGGGCGGCCATCTGGGATCGGGCCTGGGCGTGGTCGAGCTGACGGTTGCCATCCATTATGTCTTCAACACCCCCGATGATCGGCTGGTGTGGGACGTTGGCCATCAATGCTATCCGCACAAGGTGATTACCGGGCGGCGCGACCGCATCCGCACGCTGCGCCAGGGCGGTGGCCTGTCGGGCTTCACCAAGCGCGCCGAAAGCGAATATGATCCGTTTGGCGCGGCGCACAGCTCGACCTCGATTTCGGCGGCGCTGGGCTTCGCGATTGCCAACAAGCTCAATGACAAGCCCGGCAAGGGGATTGCCGTCATCGGCGACGGCTCAATGTCGGCGGGCATGGCCTATGAGGCGATGAACAATGCCGAACAGGCGGGCAACCGGCTGGTCGTCATCCTCAATGATAACGACATGTCGATCGCGCCGCCGGTGGGCGGCTTGTCGGCCTATCTGTCGCGCATCGTTTCCAGCCGCGAATTCCTCGGCCTGCGCGATCTCGCCAAGAAGCTCGCCAAAAGGCTGCCGCGCCCGCTTGCCGAGGGGCTGAAGAAAACCGACGAATTCGCGCGCGGCATGGCGATGGGCGGCACCTTGTTTGAGGAACTGGGCTTTTATTATGTCGGCCCGATCGACGGCCATAATCTCGAACAGCTGATCCCGGTGCTCGAAAATGTCCGCGATGCCGAACAGGGGCCGATTCTGGTCCATGTCGTCACGCAAAAGGGCAAGGGCTATGGCCCAGCCGAGGCAGCGGCCGACAAATATCACGGCGTCCAGAAATTCGACGTCATCACCGGCGCGCAGGTCAAGGCGCCCCCTGGGCCGCCCGCTTACCAGAATGTCTTTGGCGAAACGCTGGCGAAGCTCGCCAACACGGATCCGCGCATCGTCGCGATCACGGCGGCAATGCCATCGGGCACCGGCGTCGATAAATTCGCCAAGGCGCACCCGGATCGCAGCTTCGACGTCGGCATTGCCGAGCAGCACGCGGTCACCTTTGCAGCCGGGCTGGCCGCGCAGGGGATGCGGCCGTTCTGCGCGATTTATTCGACCTTCCTGCAGCGCGCCTATGACCAGGTGGTGCATGATGTGTGCATCCAGAACCTGCCGGTGCGGTTCGCGATTGATCGCGCCGGCCTGGTCGGCGCCGATGGTGCGACGCATGCCGGCAGCTTTGACGTGACCTATCTTTCCACCCTGCCCAACATGGTGGTGATGGCGGCGGCGGATGAGGCCGAGCTGGTCCACATGACCTATACGGCGGCCGAATATGATGCGGGCCCGATCGCGGTGCGCTATCCGCGCGGCAATGGCACCGGCATTGCGCTGCCCGAGGTGCCGCAGAAGCTTGAGATCGGCAAGGGCCGCATTGTCCGCGAAGGCAAGAAGGTCGCGATCCTCTCGCTCGGCACGCGTCTCGCGGAAGCGCTGAAGGCGGCGGACGCGCTTGAGGCCAAGGGCCTGTCGACCACCGTCGCCGATCTGCGCTTCGCCAAGCCGCTCGACGAGGAGCTGATCCGCAAGCTGCTGACGACGCACGAAGTCGCCGTCACCATCGAAGAAGGCGCGGTGGGCGGGCTTGGTGCGCATGTGCTGACCTATGCAAGCGACTCGGGGCTGATCGATGCGGGCCTCAAGCTGCGCACCATGCGCCTGCCCGACATCTTCCAGGATCAGGACAAGCCCGAAAATCAATATGCCGAAGCGGGATTGGATGCTCCCGCGATCATCGATACCGTGCTAAAGGCGCTGCGCTGGAACGAAGGCGTCGGCGTTGAGGAAGCACGGGCTTAAGATCATGATGAGGACGGGGTTGGCGGCGGTCGCCGCAGCGGTGACGGTTACTGGCGCGCTGCCCGCCAGCGCCGCCACGCTGACCATCATCGTCACCAATATCCGCAATAATCGCGGTGTGGTGCATGTCGATCTGTGCCGCCAGCGCGAATATCTGAAAGACTGCGCGATCTTCGCCGAAGAAAAATCGGTCACCGGCGCCACCACCATCCGCATCGACAATGTGCCGCCCGGCGAATATGCCGTGCAGGG
>JBOFDB010000075.1:0-4009 GCA_051646545.1 Sphingomonas sp. | reverse complement strand
CATCCAAAGCCATGGCGCGCGGCGGATCAGCACCGCGCTCGCCACCCATGGCATCGCGACGCTGGCGTTCGATTTCACGGGCCTCGGCAAAAGCGAGGGCAAATTCGCCGACAGCCATTTTGCCAGCAATGTCAGCGATCTGGTCGCGGCGGCGGGCTATTTGCGGGAAACGCTGGGGGCGCCTGCCCTGCTGGTCGGCCATTCGCTGGGCGGCGCGGCGGTGATCGCGGCGGCAGGCGAGATTCCGGAGGTGAAGGCCGTCGTCACGCTCGGCGCGCCGTTCGATCCCGCCCATGTGCTCCACCAACTGGGCGATCAGGTGGAGAAAGTGCGGCGCGAGGGCCAGGCCGAAGTGACGATCGGCGGGCGACCGTTCGAAGTGTCGTCGGCGTTCCTCGACGCGGTGGAGGGGCATGATCAGGCGGCGCGGCTGGCGCATCTGAAGCGCGCCTTGCTGGTGATGCATGCACCGACCGACACGACCGTCGGCATCGAGAATGCCGGGCAGATTTTCACCGCCGCCAAGCATCCCAAAAGCTTCGCCTCGCTCGACCATGCCGACCATCTCCTCACCCGGCCAGAGGATGCGGCCTATGCCGCGCAGCTGATCGCCGCCTGGGCCGAGCATTACTTGCCGCCCGTCGCGGCGACCGATGCGCCGCCAGAGGGGCATGTGCGAGTGACGACGACCGATGCCAAATTCACCAGCATCGTCGATTCATCGGGCCACAGCTTTCTGGCGGACGAGCCGTTGAAGGTGGGCGGTGATGATCTCGGGCCGACGCCGTACGACCTGCTGCTGTCGGCACTCGGCACCTGCACCGCGATGACGATCAAGCTGGTCGCGGATCGGGAAGGGATACCGCTCACCAATGTGGAGGTAACGCTCGACCACCAACGCTGCCATTCCGACGATTGCGCCGCGACCGGCGAAGGTCGGCCCAAGATCGAAGTGCTCGAACGCCGCATCCGCCTGACCGGCGAGCTGACCGAGGCACACCGCGCCCGGCTGCTCGTCATCGCCGACAAATGCCCCGTCCACCGGACGCTGGAAAGCCACCCGGTGATCAAGACGATGCTGGTTTAGGTTTCGCCCTTTGCTGGTCAGCTTTTGGTTTGAGGACCAAGGATTTGAATATGGATGAGGACTTCCGCGTTCTTGACCGGCTCGCCGTCAACGCGTGGCCCCCTCACCAGAAATTGCCACGAGGCATCGCAAAAGCCTTTGGCAAAGCCCGATCCTGCCGGGAATTCGCGGTAGGGACGGCAGTGGTGGACGTGATGCGATTGCCCGGTTCGGCAGATGATCTCGCCCCAGCCCTGCCTTGCTGCGCTGGGCAGGTAGCGGGCAAGCTCGTCATCGCGAGGTTGGCGGACCCATTCGGCGTCGAACAGCTGCGGGATGTCGATGGTCGGCTGGACGTTGAGCCCGTGGCCGTTGCCATGGCCGCTGCCGACATCGCCAGTGCCATCGCTGCCGATGCCATCGCCATTGCCGCCACCCGCCGTGGAGAGCGCGCGGCCGATATCAAGCTCGACGGGATCGGCGACAGGTGGTCTCACCAGCGTCGAAACCGGCGCAGGCGGCGGCGGGGGCAACGGGGCGACGGCATGTTCGGGGAGCCGCGGCGGTGGCGTCAGCGTGCCCGCTGAATGGACAGGCGAGGCTTTGATTGCTTGAGGCTTGTCCGGCGGCGGCGGCGGCTGGATGGTGAGATCAAAGGTATGCAATTGGCGATCGACCGGCGACGGGGACAGCAACCCAGGCCAGCCCGCCAGCAAGGCAAGGAGCACGGCCACTTCAACCGCTAATGCCGCCGACATGCCAACGCCACGCCGCCAAATACGGCCCGGCCGATAAGGGGACCAGCTATTGACGATTAGCGTTGCCATCATCGCCTCTCTAGGATTTCAGCATTTTAGCAATGGAGGGAGGCAAGTTCAATTCGACACTTGGCAACGACACCAGATCGCGACGCGGTCGACCACATCGGCATTCGGCTTAATCTGTCGCCATCTTTTGTACAGATCGACAGCGACAGCAGAAAGGATATCTTAGAGCTTCCCGCGCTATTCGACTATAAACACGACACGCACCCACGCCCCGATCAAGAGGGCTATGCGGACAGGCTGGCACTCAATTCGTCGCGGATCGCGTCGCGCTTTTCCCTGATCATGCCGGAAATCAGGAAAGCGTCGATGATCCACCAGATGACGCCGATCAGGATCAAATAGCTCAGGATTTGCACCACCGCGCTGACCGGGCGTCCAAGATAAAAACGATGTCCGCTCAGCCAGCCCAGAAAGAACCAGAGCAGATAAGCGACGACAGGGCTTGGTCCATCATTGGCCACCCGCTGTTCGATCAACGACAATTCCGCAGTGGTCAGCGCCATGGTCAAGTCCCCCGGTTGATGTGCCCCGATCATGATACGCAATTCGTTACGGCTTCAAGTAATTTATCGGGCCGAAATGGTTATCTACCGCTTCTCCCGCTCCTCGATCGTGAACAGGATGCGTACCCACGCCCCGATCAGCGGCTTGCCGCCCTTGCGGGGCGGAATGACGAGGAACTGGAAAGCGGCGTCACGAATGCCACGAGCCAGACCCGTGCCCGGCGGATTGTCGCCCAGGATCACGCAATCCTCGACATGGTAATGCGGCGCGGTGCGGCAAGCGATCAGCGCTTCGGCGCCGCCGCGCAGGTTTTTGGGGATATAGGGCCCGGTCTGCGCCTCGGTCGGCTCGCGATACCATTCGGCGGCATAGAGCGGCTCGCCATGCGGTCCGGTGCCGATCGCGTCGCTGTCGCCCTGGCTGCCACCACCGGCATCGGCGGTTTCGACCGGGTGGCGAGCAATCTTGCCGATATCGGCGGCGCGATAATCGTCGGGATTGAGCGAGATCATGCCCGGAACATTGGTGATCGGCGCCGGCGGCGGCGCATGCTGCTGCTCTTGCGGACGCACTTTGGTGGGTTTGACCCGCGCCGTGTTGCGCTGGCGCAGCGTCGCGGTTGGCGATTTTGCCGATTGATGATCGTCAGAGGCGTTGAAGATATCGAAGCTCTTGGTGCCGCGCCCGGCAAATTGCGGCAGATGCGGCGGCCATAACGTCAGCAGCGCAATCAGGATCAGCACCTCGACGATGATTGCGCCGAGCAGCCCCGATCCCCGCCGCCGCAGCGAGGCCCATCGTTCCCCTTCTAACCTGTCCAACAAAGCCTGGCGCACGCACGACCTTTATCGGGCGCGCGGGCGGCGCCATCGCCGCGCCCTTAGCGATCCGCTGTGGCAGGATGAAGGCGCTAATTTGTATCAGACTGTCGCGCTGAACGGCGGGCAGCGGCGGACGCGTTCAGGGGATTTCGAACAACCCGGCCGCGCCCATGCCACCGGCGGTGCACATCGACACCACCACCCAGCGCACGCCGCGCTTGCGGCCTTCGATCAGCGCATGGCCGACCAGCCGACTGCCGGTCATGCCAAAGGGATGGCCCACCGCGATCGCGCCGCCATTGACGTTGTATTTTTCCGGATCAATGCCCAGCGTGTCGCGGCAATAAAGGCATTGGCTGGCAAACGCCTCATTGAGTTCCCACAAGCCGATGTCCGCAACCGACAGCCCGGCCCGCGCGAGCAGCTTGGGAATGGCAAAGACAGGGCCGATGCCCATTTCATCGGGTGCACACCCCGCCGCCTGAAAGCCGCGATAGATGCCAAGGATGTCCTTGCCCTCGGCCATGGCGGTTGCCCGGTCCATGACGATCTGCGCCGACGCGCCATCGGACAATTGGCTGGCATTGCCTGCGGTGATGTTCTTGCCGGGGCCGGTGAATTCGCCGCCGGGCCATACCGTTTTCAGATCCTTGATGCCGTCATAGGTCGTGCCGACGCGGATGCCCTCATCCTGCGCCAGCGTCACGGTCTCGCTGCCCGTGCGATTACCTTCCTTGTCGAACAAGGCCTTTTCGACCGCGATCGGCACGATTTCCTCAGCGAACGCCCCC
>JBOFDB010000482.1:0-2281 GCA_051646545.1 Sphingomonas sp. | reverse complement strand
CATCAGGAAGAAACCGGCTGCGCCCTGCCCATCGATGGTGCCGCTGCCGGTGACGGCGATGTCGTCCGCCCCATTCGCATAAATGGGCGGGCTGTAATTATAGCATTCGGTCCCCTCCCACCGGGTGAACACGACCGGCAGATAGTGGGCGGGATCCGTGCTGAACCGCAGATGCGCGCCGGCTTCGACATGCAGCTCGATGCCGCGTGACAGATGGATCGGCCCGTCGCAGCGCCACTCGCCCGGCGGCAGGATGACCCGCCCGCCACGCCCACCCAATGCAGCGATGGCGGCGCGGATGGCCGGACGGCTATCCTGCTGCCAGCCGCTGCGCGCGCCATGATCGGTAATCCGCACGCTGCGCCGCGCAATGCGCGGCCGCTCGATACCGTGCACAATCTCTTCGGCCAACGCCCAGCCGGTCGCGCTGCTTGCCCCAGCAGAATGCGGTGTCGCACAACCCGGCAACACCAGCGCCGCGCTGCCGACGATAACGCTGCGCCGGTCCATGAGAGGGAAGCCGTGCATCACCCTTGCGCCTTTTGTTCGTAGAACCGGCGCAGCGCATCAAAAGCGAGCTTGCGCTGCCCTGTCTCGCTGATCAGACCTTTGCGATTCCAAAATTGCTGATAGCGGGCGTGCCAGCGGCGCGGGCTACGGAAATCCTTGAGCAACCAGGGCGACAGGCCGACGCAACCAACGGTTCGATCCACCATCTTCAGCGTCTCTTCAAACAGCCAGGCCTGAAACTCTTCGGTCCACAGCTCTTCGCGCGGGCCATGGTGCCCGGCCAGCGCATCAGCGCCGAATTCTGAGAACATCAGCGGCTTGTCATAGGGGGTGGTAAAGCTGACCTGCCTGATCTGATCGGGCGTGCGCGATGAATACCAGGCCTCATATTGATTGGCCGCCAGCACATCGAGATCGGCGCCCAGCGGGTCGGTCACGGTAAACACGCTGGTTCCGTCCACCGCCCCGCCGACATCGACATTTTTGTTAAGCGCCGCAGTGATCAGACGGGTGGGGTCAAGCGCCCGCGCATCCGCGATCAGTGTGCGGAGGAAGGCATTGCGCTCATCCGTGATCGGCGTTTCATTGGCGACCGACCACAGGCCGATGGAACACCGATTGCGGTCGCGCCGGATCATGTCGGTTTGCATTGACCGGGCCAGCGCCAACGTGTGGACGCTATCATACCGGATATGCTCCCAATAAACGGGGATCTCCGCCCAGACGATCAGGCCCAGCTCATCCGCCACCCGCAGCGTCGCTTCACTATGCGGATAGTGGGCGAGGCGCACGAAATTACAGCCCAGCGCCTTGGCTTCGGTGAGCAGGCGGCGGGCATCCGCTTCACTCATCCGGCGCGTGCCGACCGGACCGATGGGTTCTTCGTGCAGGCTGATGCCGCGCAGATAGAGCGGGCGCCCGTTGAACAGCAGCTCGCGGCCCCGCGTTGTGATGCTGCGCAGGCCGATGCGTTCCGTTACGCTGTCGCCCGCAGCATCAATCCGCAAATCGTGCAGACGCGGCGCCTCTGGCGACCAAAGGCCAAGAGCGGCCGGACGCCGCGCCGACAGGCTCAGGCGGCCATCGGCTCCTGTGCGTCCTGACAGGCGCAGGCCGCCGAGCGTTATGGTGACCGATTGATCAGCGATGGCAGCGCCCGCAAGCTCAATATCGAAGCGCACCCGCGCACCATCAAGCCGCACGAACCAGTCAGCGATCCAGGTCGGCGGCAAATCCACCAGCCACACCGAACGGGTGATGCCGCCATAATTATGCCAGTCGGTATAATCGGTCGGGACGGCTTCGGCATGGTGGCGGCTATCGACAGCAACCGTCAGGCCATGCGCAGCGCCATCCGCCAACCGATCCGTCAGGTCGATGGCAAAGGGGGTAAAGCCACCCTCATGCTGGCCAATGCCAGCGTCATCCAGCCACAACTGGCTATGATAATTCGCCCCTTCAAACGCCAGCACACGGCGATGGCCGGGCTGCGCCGCGCCGCTGATATCCCGGCGGAAATAGATGGTGTCGTCATACCAGAACAGCTCGGCCGCATGGCTGTTCCAGTCGGTTGGGATGGTCATTTCCGGGCTGGATGCCCAATCATATTCGACCAGTGGTCCCGTCGCGGGCGGCACGAAATTGCGCCAGAAGGTCCGCCGCTGATTATTGCCGCGTCGCCCGGCATCATAGGGGTCGAGGATATAGCGCCACGGCCCATCCAGGCTCTGCTTGCGGCGCGTATGCAGGTGGAGCAGCGGGCGCAGCTGTT
>JBOFDB010000507.1:0-1428 GCA_051646545.1 Sphingomonas sp. | reverse complement strand
CTGCCGAGCACGGGCTGCTTGCCATTCACGATCACCTGCGGCGTCGCGACGACCGAACGCCCGGCGGCATGGGCGTAATCCCACTGGCGCGCGGTGAAGGCGGGGCTGGCAAAAGTATCCTTCCAGCCCAGATCATCCCAATAGGTCACCGCGAACGACAGCGCGATCACGTCGGGGCGGTCGGCAATGCGATTGACGACCTTGTCGGCGGGCGGGCACGAGGAGCAGCCTTGGCTCTGGTAGAGTTCGATGACGGTCGGGTGCGCGGCATCGCCCGACACGGCCTTGGCAAATCCACCGCCATTGGTCGCGGCGTCGGCGGTCTGGGTGACCGACGCGCCCGAGCAGGCGGCGAGCAGAAACGCCGGCAGCAACGCAGGCGCAAAAGCGATCAGGGAACGCGACATCGTTTAGGCTCCTTCAAATCAGGTTGGCCGCGGGGAAAAGGGGGGAACCCCGCGACCGATACCCTACTTTCGCGCCAGCCAAGCGCGCGGTTACAATCCCGAAAAATTACCAGCGCAGCAGGCGTGGGCCAGCAAGCGCACCCAGCGCGGCGCTCGCCGCGATACCAAGCGTGTACCAGCTGATCACGAACAACGCCGTCGCTTCGGCGCAGTGCAGGCCATAAACGGTCGCGCCGACGCTGCCCGCCGCCAGTCCTGCCGCTGCCCCGGCCAGCCGCAGTCGAGTGGGGGCCAGCGCGCGAAACGCCCACATCAACCCCGCAAATACCGGCAGCGCCGAAGCCACGACGAGCACTGAACAGACCGATGCGCTCTGCCCCATCACCATTGGCTCCCAGTCGACAGGGGGCATGATGATCAATTCGCGCAGCGCCATCCCCGCCAGCACCGCGACCGGCACCGCGATCAGCCATGCCGACCAGCCGGGCGCCCGATCGGGCCGGGCCAGCCGCGCGACCATGCCCGTCGCAATCAGGGCGAGCGCAATGGTATAGCCCGCCTTCATCCAGAACGGGCCGGTCAGCATCGCTGCGTCAAGATTGGCGCGCGGCCCCAGCAACCCCAGCACCAGCGCCAGGCACACCAGCCCGCCGCCGACAAGGCCCAACACCAGGCGCTGCAAAACCGCAAAACGCGGCACCGCCGGCGTCGAAGCGGCGAGCGACATGATCAGCGCGTCGCTATCCATCGTCTTGGGGGCCATCATTGTTTCCTCAATCGCTCGGTCAGCGCCTTCAGCCCGCGATGGACCGAGACCTTGACGTCTGCTTCGCTCAAATCGGCATCGCTTGCCGCTTCGGCAACGCTCAGCCCGGAAATCTTGGTGTCGCGAATGGCGCGCGCTTGTTTCGGCGACAGGCCGCCCAGCAGGCGGTCAACATCGAGCCTGGCGGTCAGCGCGTCCTCAAAGCCTTCGGCAAGCAGAATCTCCGACACATCTTCCACCGGCACGTGCGCCCGA
>JBOFDB010000311.1:0-1264 GCA_051646545.1 Sphingomonas sp. | reverse complement strand
CGACTTTGCCGACGTCAAATCAGTGATGCGCGATGCCGGCAAGGCGATGATGGGCACGGGTGAGGCCGAAGGTGATGGCCGCGCGCTCGCCGCCGCCCAAAAGGCGATTGCCAATCCGCTGCTCGACGGCGTCAGCATGGCGGGGGCCAAGGGCGTCATTATCTCGATCACCGGCGGTGAGGACATGGGCCTGCTCGAACTCGAAGAAGCTGGCAACCATATCCGCGAACTGGTCGATCCCGACGCCAACATCATTTGGGGTTCGGCATTTAACGAAGACCTGGCTGGCAAGATCCGGGTGTCGGTGGTGGCCACTGGGCTGGAGCCCGCCGCCGCAGGTGCCGGTGCCGCCCCGCAGCCCGCCGCGCGCCCGTTCAGTTTTCAGGCGCGCCCGGCGCCAACCACGCCAGCACCGGTCATTGCGCCTGAGCCGGTTGTGGCCGCGCCCGTCGCTCCGGCCATGGAAATGCCTGCCGAAGACCCGGTGCCGGCGCCCGGCTTCTCAGTTTATGACGAGAATGATGATGAACCGCTGACGCTGGATGCGCCGGTCGAGGCGGCTCCGGACGCTGCTGTTGACGATGATGAGCTGGTGCTCGGCACGGCAGGCGAAGAGCCGGTCGCCGCGGTGATCGTCGATGATGCGGTCGCCCCGCCCGAGCCGGCACTGGCGGAGGCCGAGAGTGCCGAGCAGACCCCGCGCGTTGCCCCTGGCGCAACATTGTTCGAACGGATGAGCCGCCTGTCGCGCGGCAGCGATGCCCCGGCTGAAGGTGATGCGGACGGCGACAAGGATGATGCAGCCTTTCCGACTATCCCGCGCTTTCTGGGGCGGCAGTCAAACCAATAGCCTGGCTGGGCTTGCGGTAGAGCGCGCGTGCTGCGCGGCGGGCCGGGCAGACGCGCTGCCCGCCGGCGCTGCTTACCGCTATCGGTTCGGCTCCCGGCAAGCTTTGCTGCGGCATTAGGGGGCGCATGTTGCATCACACGCCGAACAGGCCATATCGGGCGATGATGATCGCCCGGACATTCTCGCTTCCGCTCGCAGCGGCGCTGCTGGCTTCGGTCGCCGTGCCCGTTTGGGCGCAATCGCCCGCTGCGCCGCCGGCGTCGCCCATCGATCCTGCCGTCACCGCCCGGCTGGAGGCGCAGCAGCAGTTGACCGCCGCCCTGACCAGGATCGCGTCAAACGGCAGTGATGTGCAAGCGCTGGCGCAAGCTGGCCGATCAGCGCTGACACTGGGGGATCCGCGTGCGGCGCTGG
>JBOFDB010000483.1:0-1772 GCA_051646545.1 Sphingomonas sp. | reverse complement strand
ATCGACGGTGGCGATCAATTCGTCGCGATGCGTGTCGGACAAGCGCAGCGAGCGGATATTGGCCAGCAACAAATGCGTGCCGACCCGCACCTTGACTTGCCCACCCATCTGCCCCGCCGCCGCGATCGACGCGTCGGCGCTGCTTGCCAGCTGCGCCAACGCGCCGGCGTCGAGGATGATCTGGCTGCTTGATCCGGTGACTTCGACGACGACGCCGATGCCCTGGACGCCCGAAGCGAGCGTCTCAACGGCAGGCGCTGGAACAAAAGCGCGGGCAGGCGCCATATCGGTCATCGCTAACGGTCCTAAATCACTGTAACGCTGGACGTCAGATGACGCGATAATCGTAAATATTGCGTGTGCGTGCGGTATCTTAACCGCTCAAACGCGTCGCGCGACCCAGCCTGCCGCCCAGCCAAAGGCGACCGACAGCGCCACCGCCACCAGACCGTAGATAAATGACCGATGCTCGGCACTTCGCGCGACAAAACGCTCAAATCCCGATTTGCGGATCGAGATATCTTTTACCGCCACCGCCAGCACATGCCCGTCGCGGATCAGATAGGTTTCGGCGGTAAAGCGGCCCACCGGCACGCGCGCCGGTATCGTCACCTGGGCGCGGTACAGCACCTTGTCGGTGATCTGCACGGCGCTGGGCGCTTCATAATAGAGGCCTGCCCGCCGTTTCAGATCAACCAGCCCGCGCACGAACCGCTGCTGCACCGGGTCAGGCTCGGTGGTGGAGGGCGACAATTGCAGGCTGTCGAGGCCAAGCTCGTACACCGCGCGCCGCCGATCATCGAGCAGCTGGTCGATCGGTCGCGACGAGGCGATGGCATAGAATGATGGCGCGGATTGGTATCGCATCCGCGCCGCATTCACCCAGATGCCGGCAATCTTTTGTTTTTCGCGTACCGTAATCCGCTGCGACGGCCCTTTCACCACCACCACGATATCCGCATCGCTGGTATTGGGCGTGCGACCGCCGGGATAAAGGATCGCCCCGAACAGCAGCAATTCGGCGCCGGTGAAGCTGTAAATGATGTTGATGTCGCGGTCGGACACATCGGGCACCAGCACCGGCTTGGCTTGCGCCATCAGCAACGGCGCGGTCAGCACCAGCCAGGCGGCGCGCTTCATTGCACCTCGACCGAATAGATTTCGTCAGGCCGATAGCCAAGCCCGACCGCGACCCGCACCGCGAGCAGCAAGACGATGATCGCGAGCGCCAGCCGCAGATATTCGGGGCGCACCTTGGCGGCAAAGCGCGCGCCCACCTGCGCGCCGACCACCGAACCGAGCAGCAGCAGCGCGGCCAGCACGATGTCGACCGCCTTGGTGGTGAGCGCATGGACCATGGTGGCGATGGCGGTGACGAACAGCGTCTGAAACAGCGACGTCCCAACCACCACCTGTGTCGCCATGCCGAGCAGGTAGAGCATCGCCGGCACCAGCACGAACCCGCCGCCGACGCCGAGCAGGATCGTCAATATCCCGACGAAAAAGCCCAGCAACAGGGGCGCAAGCGGTGAAATATAAAGGCCGGAGCGGTAAAAGCGCGTGCGCAGCGGCAGCGCGGCAACCAGCGGATGATGCCGCCGTTTGCGCGCCGGGAGCGGCACGCCCGTGCGCCGCGCGTTGATCGCCGCCCAGCTTTCGCGCGCCATCGTCGTTCCGATAAAGCCGAGCAGCAGGACGTAGATGACGGCAATGACGGTATCGATCTGCCCCAAAAGCTGGAGCAGCTTGAACAGCCATGCGCCAAAGAACGA
>JBOFDB010000432.1:0-2441 GCA_051646545.1 Sphingomonas sp. | reverse complement strand
ATGCCGATGATCTGCAACGGCGTCAGCGCCTGGCCGAGCGCCCACCAGCCGAGAATGACCGCGGTCACCGGGCTGAGGAAACCGAGCGAGGCGACCACCGAGGGTTCCAGCCGCGCCACGCCGCGAAACCAGAGGATATAGGTGAGGGCAGCGCCGATCAGGCCGAGATAGGCAAGGCCCGCGATATTGGTGACGGTCAAGGCCGGCAGCGGCGGTTCCAGCAGCAGCGCGATGGGCACCAGCAGAATGCCGCCGGCGGTCAGCTGCCAGGCCGTGAAGGTCAAGGGCGTGACCGGCGGCTTCCAGAACCGGCTGAGCACCGTGCCGAAGGCCATGGAAACGGCACCGGCAAGGCCAGCGGCGATGCCGATGGGATCGAGGGCGGCGCGCGGCGTCAGCAGGAGCAGCGCGACGCCGGCCATGCCGGCGAGCGCCGCGACAATCGACAAGGCACGCACCGGCGAGCCGAGCAGCCCGCGCGCCAGAACAATGACGATCAAGGGCTGGATCGCACCGACGGTCGCGGCGACGCCGCCGGGAAGCCGATAGGCCGCGACGAACAGCATGGCCCAGAAGAACGAGAAATTCAGGGCGCCAAGCAGGAAGGCGCGCGGCCACCAGATCCCCTCGGGCAATTGGCGGACCAGCAGCAAGAGCAGCAGGCCCGCCGGCAGCGCCCGGAGCAGCGCGACCGTCATCGGATAGCCCTGCGGCAGGAATTCGGTGGTGACGAAATAGGTGCTGCCCCAGATCGCCGGCGCGATGGCGGTCAGGAGAAGGTCGGAACGGCGTGTCATGATGGTGGATCCAGGGTCAGGTCGACATCGGCGTGATCGTCCCCGATCCCATGACCAATGCGTCGTCATCCAGTGAAATCGCCGGCCGGCGGCTTGATGAGACGGCCGTGTCCTCGTCGTGAGGCAGAGCTAATGGCTGGCCCAGCCGTTGGTTATATGCGATCGGGTTCAGACACTCGTCGCCGGCAGTGAACAATCCATGGACCATCTGACCGCATTGAAGGTGTTCCGCCAGGCGGTCGAGCTCGGCAGCTTCGCCGAGGCATCACGCCGCCTGGGGCTTTCGCCGGCGGCGATCAGCAAGAATATCGGCGAACTGGAGGCTCACCTCGCCGCCCGGCTGCTCAACCGCACCACCCGCCGCATGAGCCTGACCGAGGCTGGCTCGCTCTATTACACCCAGGTCGTGCGCATCCTGGACGATCTCGCCGAGGCCGACCGATCGCTCGGGCCCTTGCAGGACGTACCGAGCGGCACCTTGCGCGTCAGCGCGCCGGTGACCCTGACGCTGATGGGCCTGTCGGCCGCGATCCCGCGGTTCCTGGACCGGCATCCGGGCCTGTCGCTCGACCTGCATATGGAGGACCGGCGGGTCGATATCGTCAAGGAGGGATACGACCTGGCCATTCGCGGCAGCGACAATATCGAGGATTCGAGCCTTGTCGCCCGCAAGCTCATGACGCTCCGGCATGTCGTCTGTGGCGCGCCGGGCTATTTCCAGCGCTTCGGCGTCCCTGAGGCGCCGGAGGACCTCCGGCGTCACAACTGCATCAAGTTCACGCTATCGGGCCATGTCGACGACTGGCAGTTCCGCAAGTCCGATCGTTCGATGTCTGTGCCGGTCAGCGGACGCTATAAGGTGAGCTCCAGCCTGGCGGTGCGCGATGCCTTGCGCGCCGGCCTTGGCCTCAGCCTGATCCCGCGGCTCTATGTCGCCGATGATCTCGCCGAGGGTCGGCTGCAAACCGTGCTCGACGGCTGGTCGACCGTCGAGACCTCGGTTTATGCCGTCTACCCGTCCAGGCGCCATGTCGACGCCAAGCTGCGGGTCTTTATCGACTTCCTGGTCGCGCAGATGCACCAGGGGGCAGCTACGGTCGGTGGCTGACACGACCCTGTGGCGCCGGACCGGCCTTCGCCGCAACGCGCCGCGCCAGGGTGATTTGGGTTAGATTTTATTCCTATATCCACAACCCTGGATTATGCTAGCCTCGTCAGGCAATCGATCTGCCGAACACGACGAGGGCGACATGGACCATTCCTGGGTCTGTAAATGCTGTGGCCAGCGCCATGACACCTTGCCCATGGCCTATGGCACCATGGCACCGCTCAACTGGTTTTCGGTGCCCCAGGCCGAGCGGCAAAGGCGCACCTTGCTGACCGACGATATCTGCACGATCGACAACACCGAACATTATGTCAGAGGTTGCCTGGAGATCCCGGTCATCGGCAGCGCCCAGCATTTCGAATGGGGCGTCTGGGTGTCGATTTCCCACGCGAGCCTTGTCTATATGCTCGACCGCTGGACCGCCAGGATCCCCAAGAACGAGCCGCCGCGGTTTGGCTGGCTGTCGACATGGATCACGGGTTACCCCGACCCCCACGGCATCAAATGCCATGTGATCCTGCGCTCCGGCACCTTGC
>JBOFDB010000167.1:0-2064 GCA_051646545.1 Sphingomonas sp. | reverse complement strand
ATTATTCGGGCACGATCTGGACCAATGAGATGCACCGCAGCGACGTGCCCGCGCGGGCCGCGATCGTCAGCGGCGTCGCCACATGGGCGCAGGCGACGCACGGGATCAGGTTGATCGGCGCGCTGGGTTTCGAAAACGCCTATGCCTTTGCGATGCGCGGCGATGAAGCGAAACGGCGGCACATCGCGACGCTGGACGATCTGGCCGATCAGGCACCATCACTGAATTTCGGTGCAGATCTCGAATTTCTGGAACGGCCCGAATGGGTGGCCATCAAGCGCGCTTACCCCATCAGCTTCCGCTCCGCCCATGCTTATAGTCCGACGTTCATGTATCGCGCGATCGCCAGCGGCCAGGCCGATGTGATTTCGGCCTTTTCCTCCGATGGCCGGATCGCCGCCCAGCATTTGGCGCTGCTCGGCGATCCCAGGGGCGCGATCCCCGGCTATGACGCCATCCTGATGGTCGGCCGCGCGCACCGCAACGACGCGCGCTTCATCCGTGTGCTGGCGCCGCTCGTCGGGCGCATCCCCGTCGCGCTGATGCAGCAGGCCAATTACCTGGTCGACCGCGACAGTGACAAAAAATCCCCCGACGAAGCGGCACGCTGGCTCGAGGCGCACCTCGCTCCCCCTGCCCGCCAATAACCCCCCGCGAAAAAATCAGCCCGCGGCGCGCAGGGGGCGTCGCGGCCGCGGGCTGGCGCATCCGTCTCAGCGATCGGGATGCGTAACGTCGACGCCCTGGGCGGCCCATTCTTCCTTGGTCAGGCAGGTGCGATGCGGCAGGCGCGATCCGGTAACGGTGTCGTTGATGCAGTAACGCTGCGGCTTGGCGGCCGGAGCCGCCGCCGTCGGTTCGGCATTGGGCGCGGCAGTCGTTTTCCCCGCCTCGCCCGGCGCGCTGGCGCCTGCGGGAACTGCAGCAACCATAAGGCCGCTGGCGATACCGGCGGCGAGACTAAGACCGATGCGACGATAATTGATTGACATAACGTTCCTCCTTGCCTTTGCGCCCCACGGCCGACACGGAGTGCATTAGTCATGCCAAACACATGAATTGTTGTTGTTCAATGGGTTAGCGGAGCTGCCGTCATCGCATCGTCACAAGGTGCGGCCAATTATCGGGTGTTTTGGCGTATTATTGGTGTAAATCGCCAAGGCGGTTCATGGCGATCCCCCGCCCGGATCAGCGCATCGTCACCCAAGTCGGGGCGTGATCGCTGGCCTTTTCCCGGCCGCGATAGTCCTTGTCGACACCGGCGTCGATCAACCGGTCGGCGGCCTGCGGGCTGAGCAGCAAATGGTCGATGCGAAACCCCGTATCGCGTTGCCAGGCGCCGGCTTGATAATCCCAAAAGGTCCACACCCCACCCTTGGGGTGGCGGGTGCGCAGTGCATCAGTCCAGCCCTGGGCGACCAAGGCGCGAAAGCCCGCGCGGCTTTCCGGCTGCATCAGCGCGTCGTCGGCCATGGCGCGGACCGAGAAGGTGTCATCGTCATTGGGAATGACGTTGTAATCGCCCGCCAGCACGGTTGGTCGCTCCTCCGCCAGCAAGTCGCGGGCGCGCCGCGCCAACCGGTCAATCCATCGGAGTTTATAATCGAATTTCGGCCCCGGTTGCGGATTGCCATTGGGCAGATAGATCGACGCCACCACCAGCCCCGCCACATCGGCTTCCAGATAGCGGCTATGATCGTCGTCATCTTCACCCGCCAGCCCGCGCTGGCGCTCAACGGGGTCGATCCCTTTGGCGAGAATGGCGACGCCGTTAAAGCCCTTCTGGCCATGCCAAACCGCGCCATAGCCGGCGGCGCGGATATCGGCCTCTGGAAAGGTCTCGTCGCTCGACTTTAGTTCCTGCAGGCAGACGATATCGGGCTGCTGTTCGGTCAGATACTCGATCAGCCGCGGCAGCCGCGCCTTGATGCCGTTGACGTTGTAAGTGACGAGCTTCAAGCGCTTGTCAAACCGAGAAGCTGGAACCGCAACCGCAGCCCGATGCGGCGTTGGGATTGTCGACGCGGAACGCGGTGCCGCCCAGGCTTTCGACGAAATCAACGC
>JBOFDB010000575.1:0-11122 GCA_051646545.1 Sphingomonas sp. | reverse complement strand
GCCGCGCGGGCAGTGGCGGAGAGCAATGCCGATAGCCACCCGGGCTTTGCGATCGGCGACTGGCTGAAAATGGCGAAGCAGCAGCATCGCCTCAACAGCATGGGGCGCATTGTACTCGATTATGATATGAAAATCGCCGAGCCGTTCCGCGTGCCGGGCAATGAGGCCGGCCCCGATATGTGGCGGGCATTGGAGCGGCTAAAGGGCGTGCCGGTGTTGATCGTCCATGGCGAGCAATCGGACATATTGTCCGCAGCGGTTGCCGATCGGATGCGGGCAGCGCTCGACCAGGCCGAACTGGTGACGCTCAAGGGAGTCGGCCATGCCCCGACGCTGGAGGAACCCGAAGCCGCAGCGGCAATTGACCGCCTGCTGGCCCGCGTCGCGAGGGAACGACAGCCTGCTTAGCCGCCACGCCTTCCACGCCCATCGTTCGTCCCGAGCGACGTCGAGGGACGGGAACCCTCGCAGAGCCGGTCGGAACGTGGCTCGACCGTGCTCGACACAAGCGATTTGATCTGATCAATAACAAATCAATGCCCGTTCACATTCTTCACCTCCATTCCAGCTTCGATCTTGGCGGCAAGGAAGCACGCGCCGTCAGGCTGATGAACCTGTTCGGTCAGGCGGCGCGCCACACCATCGTCTCGGGCGTGCCGGGGGCGCTGGGCGCGCGCGACGCCATTGCGCCCGGCATCCGCTATGAAATCGCGCAGAACCCGCCGCCCTTGACCGGCAAACCATCGGTCGCGCGCTATGAAGCGATTGCCCGTTACATGCAGCGGTTTGACCTGGTGCTGAGCTATAATTGGGGTGCCATTGACGGCGCGATGGCGCGGCGCGTGTTCGGCAAGGGCCAGCCGCCGCTGATCCATCATGAAGACGGGTTTAACAGCGACGAGGCGCTGCGGCTGAAGATGGAGCGCAATGTCTATCGCCGCATCGCGCTCAGCGCCGCCCAGGCGCTGGTCGTGCCGTCCAAAACGCTCGAGACGATCGCGCAGCGCGCATGGAAAACGCCTGCGGCCAAGCTCCACCGCATCGTCAACGGCATTGCGCTTGATCGGTATCAGCAGCCCCCCGTTGCGCGCGCCATTCCGGGCTTCAAGCGGCAAAAGGGCGAGGTCGTCGTCGGCACGATTGCGGGCTTGCGACCGGTTAAGGATATTCCCCGCCTGGTCCGCGCGGTTGGCGGGCTATCGGCGCGCGTGCGGCTGGTGATCGTGGGCGAGGGGCCGGATCGCGACGCGATTGCGGCGACGGCGAACGCGATGGGACTGGCCGATCGGCTGGTGATGCCCGGCTTTCTGCCCGATCCGCATCGCTATATCGGGCTGTTCGATATTTTCGCGCTGTCGTCGCACAGCGAGCAGTTCCCGATCGCGGTGGTTGAGGCAATGGCGGCGGGGCTGCCCATCGCAGCACCAGCGGTGGGCGACTTGGCCGACATGGTGGCGCTTGAAAACCTGCCGCATATCGCGCGCTTCACCGGCGCGGTCGATTTGCGCGACGCGATCGAGCCGCTCGCCGCCGATGCCAAGCTGCGCGCCCGGATCGGCGCTGCCAATCGCGCCAAGGCGCTCGCGCTGTACGACGAGGCGACCATGGTTGGTCGCTATGCGCGGCTCTATGGTTCAGCGATTGGCAAGCCTGATGCGTTTACCAGCCTTGGCGATTGACGCTTAAGGCTCGCCTGCCACAATTTTGCCGTTATAAGATCAGCTCCCACAATGAGCCGGGAAGGACGAAAGACGTGTTCAAGGGCCTGACGCCCATCGTTTATAATGGCCGCGAGGTCTGGCCGCTGATCGAAGGCGGCAAGGGCGTGGCGGCGACGAATCATGCCTCGGCGGGCGCCTGGGCGGCGGCGGGCGGCATCGGCACGGTTTCGGCGGTGAATGCCGACAGCTATGACGCGGACGGCAAGATCATCCCGCAAATCTATCGCGCGCTCACCCGCCGGGAACGGCATGACGAGCTGATCCAATATGCGATTGAAGGCGCCGTCCAGCAGGTGCGCCGCGCCTGGGAAATCGCGGGTGGCAAGGGCGCGATCAATATCAACGTCTTGTGGGAAATGGGCGGCGCGCAGCGCGTGCTCCACGGCGTGCTGGAACGGACGCGCGGCATGGTGGCGGGTGTCACCTGTGGCGCGGGCATGCCCTATAAGCTTTCCGAAATCGCGGCTTCTTATGACGTCAATTATTTGCCGATCATCAGCTCGGCGCGGGCCTTCAGGGCACTGTGGAAGCGCGCTTATTCCAAAGCGGCGGAGTGGCTGGCGGCGGTCGTTTACGAAGACCCCTGGCTCGCCGGCGGCCATAATGGCTTGTCCAATGCCGAAGATCCACGGGCGCCCGAAGACCCTTATCCTCGCGTCAAGGCGCTGCGCGAAACGATGCGCGAAGGTGGCATTTCCGACACGGTGCCGATCGTCATGGCGGGTGGCGTCTGGTATCTGCGCGACTGGAATGAATGGATCGACAACCCGGAGCTTGGCGCGATCGCTTTCCAGTTCGGCACGCGGCCGCTGTTGACCAAGGAAAGCCCGATTCCCGAGGCGTGGAAGGAACAGCTGACCCGGATCGAGGAAGGCGACGTACTGCTCCACCGCTTCTCGCCGACCGGTTTTTATTCAAGCGCGGTGCGCAACAGCTTTCTGCGCAATCTGGAGGCGCGGACCGAACGGCAAATTCCCTTCTCCACCCAATCGGCCGGTGACCATACCCATCAGCTCGATGTCGGGGTGAAGGGCAAGAATTTCTGGGTGACGCGCGGCGATTTGCTGCGCGCGCGGCAATGGTTCGGCGCGGGCTTCACCGAAGCGCTCAAGACGCCCGACAACACGCTCGTCTTCGTCACCGCCGAGGAAAAGGCGACCATCCGCAAGGACCAGTCGGACTGTATGGGCTGCCTCAGCCAATGCGCCTTTTCGTCGTGGATGGACAGCGAGACCAACTCGACCGGGCGGCTCGCCGATCCGCGCAGCTTCTGCATTCAGAAAACGCTGCAGGATATCGCGCATGGCGGCGACGTCGACCAGAACCTGATGTTTGCCGGTCACGCCGCCTATCAGTTCAAGCGCGACCCGTTTTACTCCAACGGGTTTGTCCCCACGGTGAAGCAGCTGGTCGATCGCATCCTGACCGGGGATTGAGCCCGGCCAGGGCGAAGGAACAGCGATCAATCAGTAATTTACCCTTTGCGTGGATGGTTGCCGAATCATTCAGGGGTGGGGTCTGCTATGGGTGCGAGCACCTTTAAATATCGTCGTCCCGAACCTGCGCTGGTCGAACAGCGTAGAAGCGATCGGCATCCGGTGTTCATCCAGCGCGCGACCGTGCGGCGCGGGCGCACCAAGCCGGTCGAGGCGCGGCTGCAAGACGTGTCGATCTTTGGCTGCAAGCTGGCCTGCGCAGACGCCGCCATGCCGGACGAGCGCGTGTGGCTGAGCATTCAGGGCGGCATGCCGATCGAAGCGACGGTGGTGTGGGCCGATAACGGGTTGATCGGCTGCCGATTCGCCCAGCCCATCTCGGGCGGCACCGTGCGCGCGCTGACGCTGGGGCTCTGACGCTGGGGTTCTGGCGCTCAATCACGATTGCCGTTGACGACCTTTCTGGCCTACCCTGTGCCAATATAGCCAATATAAGGGTGGGAGAGGGCAGATGCGGAAGGCATGGGCAGCGGCGTCGTTACTGGCGCTGATGGCGGGGCATGGGGTCGCAAGCGCGAAGGCGCCCGCATATTCCGCGACAATCACCCGCACCAAATTCGGGATTCCGCATATCCGATCGACCAGCTGGGGCGGTCTCGGCTTTGGCGTTGGTTATGCCTATGCGCAGGATAATCTCTGCTTGCTGGCGGAGGAGTTCGCGACCGTCGCAGGCGAACGATCCAAATATTTCGGCGCCAAGAAGACGGCGACCTTGGGGTTCAGCGACGTCGACAATCTGTCATCCGACCTTTTCTTTCGCGCCGTGATTGACGTGCCCGCCTTGCGCCGGGAATTGGGCAAAAGATCGCCCGAACTGCAAAGCGTGGTCCATGGCTATGTCGCCGGTTACAATCGCTGGCTGCGTGAAATCGGCCCGAGGGGCGTTCCCGCGCAGTGCCGGGGGCAGGACTGGGTACGCCCGATTACCACGGACGATTATCTGCGGCTGATTGAAAAAGAGATGCTGCTGGCCAGCTCGCTCGCGCTTGCGCCGTTCATCGCCAATGCGCAGCCGCCCGCCGCGCCGCAAAGCTCGATGGCGCTGCCCAATGTCGATCCTTTCGCGCCGCGCGACATCGGGTTCGGCAGCAATGGCTGGGCCTTTGGCTCGGCGGTTACCGAAAGTGGCAAGGGCGTCGTGGTCGGCAATCCGCACTTCCCTTGGAATGGCCCGGCACGTTTCTGGCAGCTGCACGTGACGATTCCCGGCAAGCTCGACGTGATGGGCGCAACCATTGCCGGTGGCCCAACGGTGACGCTGGGTTTCAACAAGGATGTTGCCTGGACGCACACTGTTACGGCGGCGCAGCATTTTACTGTGTTCGAACTGAAGCTCGATCCCGCCAATCCGCTTGCCTATCAGGTGGATGGCAAGACCGAGGCGATGCGGCCGATCAAGGTGACCGTGCCAATGCCAGCAGGCGAGGCGCCGGTGACCCGCACCCTTTACGCGACCCGATATGGGCCGGTGCTGGTCAGCCCGTTCATCGGCATGCCGTGGACGCGGACGACGGCGTTCAGCATGCGTGATGCCAACCATAACAACCTTCGCTCGTTCGAGGCATGGCTGGCAATTGGTCAAGCCAAAACGGTGGGGGATATCAAGCGCGCGGTCAGCACGACGCTGGGCATTCCGTGGGTGAATACCATCGCGGCTGATCGAACCGGCGCGGTCCTTCATGCCGATATCACGGCGGTGCCAAATGTCTCTGCCGCCAAGGTGAAAGAGTGTGGCACCGCGCTCAATACCAAGCTTGCCGGGCGCGTCATGGTTCTGGACGGCAGTCGCGCCGCCTGTGATTGGGACAAGGCGCCGGGCACCCCGGCTCCCGGCCTGATGCCCGCCAGCGACCAGGCGGTGTGGGAACGGCGCGATTACGTCGCCAACAGCAATGACAGCTATTGGCTGAGCAATGCCCAAAGCCCCTATCGCCAATTGTCGCCGATATTGGGGGCATGGGGCACCGAGCGTACTTTGCGCACCCGCTCGGGCCTGGTGGAAATTGAGCGGCGGCTGGCGGGCACTGACGGTCTGGGCGGCAAGGGCGTCACCCAGCAGCGCGCCGAGGCAATGGCTTTTGCCAATAAAAGCCTGGCCGCCGAGTTGATGGTCGATCCCATCCTGAAGCTTTGCGCCGGGCAGGACTCGGTGGCGGCCGGGTGCGCGGCGCTGGGCAAGTGGGACCGGCGGTTCAACCTCGACAGTCGCGGTGCCTATCTTTTTGTTGCGCTGTTTGAAGCACTCAAAGTGACGCCCGCGATTTGGCAAACCGCTTTCGATCCCGCCGATCCGGTTCACACGCCGCGCGACATGAAGACCGACGCGGCAACCGCCGCGCAAATCATCGCTGCGCTGAAGGCAGCGCAGGACCGGCTCGCTAAGGAGAATATAGCGCTTGATGCCGCCTGGGGTGATGTCCAGTTCGCGGTGCGCGGCGACCAGCATATCCCGATTCATGGCGGCAGTGGGGCGTTGGGCGTGCTCAACGTTCAACAATCGCGTCCCGTACCGGGCGGGATCGTGCCCTTTCACGGCACCAGCTATATCCAGGTGGTGACCTTTGATGATCATGGGCCGGTGGCGGATGCGCTGCTCAGCTATTCGGAAGCGACCGACCCGGCATCCCCGCATTGGGCGGATCAGACGCGCGCTTTCTCGGCCAAGCAATGGCATCGCCTGCCGTTCACGCCGGCGGAAATCGCGGCAGAGGGTGGGAAAACGATTACGGTGCGGCCCTAGGGGCGACGGCGCACTTCCGAAGGCGGCGCGTCAATCGGGTAGGTTGAAGGCCGTGCTTTCGCGGCGTTCGATGCACCAGACGACCAGCAAGGCCGACCCGATCACCAGCGCGCCGCCGATGATCTGGACGATGCTCAGCCGCTCGCCCAGCACCAATACCCCGCCCAATGCGGTCATGACCGAAATCAGCGGGAAAAGCGCCGCCGCAAACGCCGCGGGCAAGTGATGCAGGGCGCTGTTGAACAGAAACAGCGCGCCGCCGTGAATGACGATGCCTGCCAGCGCAATCGCGGCAAGCGGCCCCGCTGATAAGAGCGGCGCCCAGGGATAGGGGCCGGTGGCAAAAGTGGACGCCGCAACGAAAACCAACCCAAACCAATGCCCGGCGATTGTCATGACCAGCGGATCCGCCGACGCCATCAGATAACGCGAGCCGATGGTATCGAGCGCGGCAAAGACCACGCCGAGGACGATTAACCCCACGCCCCAAGCTGACACGGCGGCGACAGGCGCAACCGCGCCGCCCAGCATCGCCACGCCAGCCATGCCGATGATGGCGGCCAGGATAACGCGCCAGGTCGGTCGCTCGCCAAGCAACGGCCAGGCCAGCAGCGCGACAATGCCGGCCTCAAGCGCGACCAGCAAGCCTTCAACGCTCGCCGGGACCAGCTGAAGCCCCAGATAAAACAGCAGATAGGCAAGGCCAGGCTGAACCAGACCGGGCAACCCCAGCCGCCAATCGGCCAGCTTTGGCAGGCGGCGCATCCGCCAGCCAATGCCGGTTACGACGATTGTGCTCGCGACGATCTGGAGGAGGAGCACCGGCAGCGCCGGGGCCGAATCGAGCATTGCTTTCGTCGCCACCGTCGGCCCCGCAACGCAGGCGCACGCCGCGAGCAGCGGAAACAGCCCGGCCAGGCCGCTCTGGGCGCGGCCTGCGTCATCGGTCACACCCAGCCTTCCAGCACCTGGTCCGGGGGGCGGTGGCCGTCCGCCCAGACGCGGATATTGGTGATGACGCGCTCGCCGCTCGCCGCGCGGCCTTCAAAAGTGGCGGAGCCCATATGCGGCGTCATCACGACATTGGGCAAGGCGAGCAGGCGCGGATCAATTTCGGGTTCAAATTGCCAGACATCGAGCCCTGCGCCCGCCAACCGGCCCGCTTCCAGCGCTTCGACCAGCGCCTCTTCATCGACGATGCCGCCGCGCGAGGCGTTGATCAGATAGACGTGCGGCCGCATCAGCTCGATGCGTCGCCGGTCGATCAGATTCTCGCTCTGCGGATTGCGCGGCGTGTGGATGGTGAGGATGTCGATTTCCGCCAGCATCGCGTCAAGATCGGCATGCCATACGGCGCCCAGTTCCTGCTCGACAACTGCGGGTAGGCGATGTCGGTTGTGGTAATGGATCGTCAGGCCAAAGGCACGGGCGCGCCGCGCGACCGCCTGGCCGATGCGCCCCATGCCGACAATCCCCAGCGCCTTGCCGCCGATGCGATGGCCGAGCATGCCGCCGGGGCTCCAGCCCTTCCATTGGCCCGATCGCACCAGCTTTTCGCCCTCGGCCAGGCGACGCGGCACCGAGACGATGAGCGCCATCGTCATGTCGGCGGTGTCTTCGGTCAACACCCCCGGCGTGTTGGTGACGATGATGTCGCGGGCGCGGGCGGCTTTCAGGTCGATATGGTTCACGCCCGCACCGAAATTGGCGATCAGTTTCAGCCGGTCGCCGGCCCTGGCGATCAGATCGGCGTCGATCGTGTCGGTCACCGTCGGCACCAGCACGTCGCAATCGGCGACGGCGGCTTCCAGTTCGGCGCGCGAAAAGGCATGGTCGTCGCGGTTGAGGCTGGTGTCGAACAATTCCGCCATCCGGTCCATCACCGCATCGGTAAGTTCGCGCGTCACCACCACTTTGGGATGAGGCGTCCGGGGCCGTTGGCGTCTCAAATCGGGCATGGTTGACGATTGGCGGCTCTCGGCGCGCGCGTCAACGTGGTTGATGGCACAGGGGCCTTGCGGGTATCGGCTTTCGGCGATTCTATCGTTTGCCGGGCAGTCTAGCTTTGGTCCCGCTCGTGTTCGGGGCTGGCGGATTGATCAAGCGGTCGGACAAATACTGGGGAGGGGTGGGGATAATGCGGCGGTGGATCGGCATGGCAGCGATGCTGATGGCGCTGGTCGCGGCGGCGATGTTGGTGCCGCATCCCCTGTCGGCGCAGCAACGCAAGCTGCCCTATTTCGCCTCGATCGCTGCCAGCCGGGCGCGGATGCGGACCGGGCCGGGGCGCGAATTTCCCGCCAGCTGGCTTTATCGCCGCCCCGACTTGCCGGTTAAAGTCATCGCCATCTATCGCGATTGGCGCAAGGTCGAGGATCCCGACGGCACCCAGGGCTGGATGCAGGCCAATTTGCTGAGCGAGCACCGCACCGCGATCGTGATGGGCTCGGTTGCCGATCTGCTCGACACGCCACGCTTCGGCGCCAAGGTTGAATGGCGGGCAGCCCCCGGTGTTGTCGGCCGCATCAGCCAATGCAGCCGGGGATGGTGCTGGTTTGACGTGCGCGGGCGGGCGGGGTTCGTCGAGGCGAACCGGTTATGGGGAGTCGACCCGCAGGAACAATTGTCCTGATGGCGGCGGGCGATGGCTTTCGGATTGTCGAAGACGACCTGACCAGCGCGCCGGTCCAGGCGCTGATCGCGCTGCACGTGAACGGTATGCTCGCCTATAGCCCGGCTTGCAGTGTTCATGCCCTGGATGTCGATCGCTTGCGGGCGCCCGGCGTAACGTTCTGGACGCTATGGGAAGGCACGGCCCTGCTGGGATGCGGCGCGCTCAAAGCGCTCGACGCGAGCGAGGGCGAGATCAAATCGATGCGCACCGACCCCGCCGCGCTTGGCAGAGGCGTCGGCACCGCCATGCTGCGCCACATCATCGCCGAGGCGCGGGGGCGGGGTTATCAGCGGCTGAGCCTGGAAACCGGATCGGGTCCGGCGTTCGAGCCGGCCTGGCGCCTTTACGAGCGGCACGGCTTCGTCGCCTGCGGCCCGTTCGCCAGCTATCGCGACGACCCGTTCAGCCGGTTTATGACGCTGGCGCTATAAAGCTCTTCTCGCGAATGTTCCCTAATGTTCCCGCTGACCATGGAGGTCTTGGGAACGCGCTTGGCGTACCCACCGGCCCCAGGGCGCGATGCTGACGATGGAAAAGAGCAGGCGGCAAAATAAGATGCATTGCGCTTGTAGGACAGGCGCTGCCTGAAGGCTGCCAACCGCTCAGACTTGGCGAAACGGGGATCGGCAACCGCGAGCGACCCCCGCTTTCGCGGGGGTGGCGGTTGTCAGTTCATCAATTCCAGCGCGACCGCCGTCGCTTCGCCGCCGCCGATGCATAGCGAGGCCAGACCACGCTGTTGTCCGGTCGTTTGCAGCGCCGAGATCAGCGTCGCCATGATCCGCGCGCCGCTGGCGCCGATGGGATGGCCCAGCGCGCAGGCGCCGCCATGGATGTTGACGATGTCATGCGACAAGCCCAGGTCGCGAATGGCAATCATCGCGACGGTGGCAAAGGCCTCATTCACCTCGAACAGGTCGACATCGCCGGTGGACCAGCCTGCCTTTTCCAGCGCCTTGCGGATCGCGAACACCGGCGCGGTGGTGAACCGGGCCGGGGCGTGGGCATGGGCGGCATGCGCGACGATCCGCGCCACCGGCCGTAGGCCGAGCCGCTCCGCGACCGACGCGCGCGTCATCACCAGCGCCGCCGCGCCGTCCGAAATCGACGAGGCATTGGCGGCGGTAATCGTGCCATCCTTGCTGAAGGCAGGCTTCAGCGTCGGGATTTTCGCGGCGTCGGCCTTTAGCGGCTGTTCGTCCTTGTCGATCGTCTCTGTGCCCTTGCGGCCGGTGATCTCGACCGGCGTGATCTCGCGATCGAACGCGCCCGATCGCTGCGCTTTCTGTGCACGTTCCAGGCTGGCAATGGCATAGGCATCCTGCTGGCTTCGCGTGAATTGATATTCCGCCGCGGTTTCCTCGGCGAAATTGCCCATCAGCTTGCCGGGCTCATAGGCATCTTCCAGCCCATCGAGATACATATGATCCTTCAGCACATCATGCCCGATGCGCGCGCCCGAGCGGTGGCGCATCGACAGATAGGGCGCGTTGGTCATGCTCTCCATGCCGCCCGCCACGAGCAGATCGGCCGAGCCCGCTGCCAGTGCATCCGCCGCCAATATGGCCGCCTGCATGCCCGATCCGCACATCTTGTTGACCGTCGTCGCTTCGACATGCTGCGGCAGCCCGGCGTTGAGCGCCGCCTGGCGCGCCGGGGCCTGGCCCAGCCCCGCCGGCAACACGCAGCCCATATAGATGCGCTCGATCGCCTCGCCCGACAGCCCGGCGCGCTCGACCGCGGCACCGACGGCGGTCGCGCCCAAAGCGGTCGCCGAGGCACCGGCAAGCGATCCCTGGAAACTGCCCATCGGCGTGCGGGCGTAGGAGAGGATCACGATTGGATCGGCGGCGGCGGTGGCCATGGGCTGGGTTCCTGACAAGCGGTTGATCTGCAAAGCTCCGTTCGTCCCGAGCGTAGTCGAGGGGCGGGATGCCTCGCAGAGGTGGCCTACCCGTGTCTCGACTGCGCTCGACACGAACGGTCGACGATTGCGGCATCATGTAGGCGCGTGGGCGACAAATCTCAAATGGTCGGAACGCTCACGCCAGCAACGGGTTGGCGATCCTATGTCTTTGCTTCTCTCCCGCCGATCATGAGCCCGCTGCTCGCGCAGATCCTCAAATGGACGGCCTCACTATCGGGCATGCTCGCCGCCGCGATGGTGTCGCTCGACCTGGGGCGCCGTGCGACAGGCTGGGGGTTCGTTATCTTCGTCGGCTCGTCGATCGCGTGGATCGCGGGCTCGATCCTCACGCACGATGCCGCGCTTGGCACCCAGAATGCGGTGCTGCTGATCATCAACCTGATCGGCGTCTATCGCTATCTGGTTCGCAAGAAGCCGGTCTAGGCGCTAGCCATCGATGCGGTAATCGATCGGCTTGAAACTGCCACCGTTGCTGGCAGGCGCCGAGCAGGCAGTGAGGCCGATGATCAGGTCCATGGCGGCGCGCAGGCGGATATGATCGCCGGCCTTGCTGACCGGCGGCAA
>JBOFDB010000568.1:0-3046 GCA_051646545.1 Sphingomonas sp. | reverse complement strand
CCGTTGCATCGCGGCCGACGCGATGGTCGATGGTGCGATCGATCACCATCTCGGCAAGGCGCCGCTGCCCCAGCCACAAGGCGGCACCGGCGATGATCGCCAGCCCCACCAGTCCCGCCAGCCATCGCGCCACCCTGGGCATCCCCGCCTCCGCCGTTGGATCGCATGATCATGGCGTGATGAAACGGCACAATCAATGCCAAAATCTTGGCAGGCATTAACCCCCATGAACCATTCGGTCGTTCGGCGGTTGGAAGGCAACGCGGGCCCGCTGTTGGCGGCGTGCGAACGAAACGAAATTGCTGAAAGGACAAGGGATGAAGCAGATGATCATCGTCGCTGCCATGGCGCTGGCGGCGACGGGCGCGGTGGCGCAAACCAGCCAGTCGAGCTCGCACAATCCGGTGGTGAAGGATTCCAAGCCCCACCGCGTCGCCACGCCTGCCCTCGGGCACAGTTCATTCACCAAGGATCAGGTTCGCGGTCGCCTGACCAAGGCCGGCTACACCGACATCAGCAATCTTAAAGGCACCAAGGACGGCGCCTGGCAAGCCAGCGCGATGAAGGAGGGCAAGCCAGTCACCGTGACGCTCGATTACAAGGGCAACATCACCGCCCAGTAAGCGCGCGGCATCATCAAATCCGGCAGGAGTAAGGGTTATGACGAGAACGATCACGCGGCTGTTTGACGATTATGCCGACGCAAAGGCGGCGGTAAATGAACTGGAAAGCCTGGGTGTGCCGCATGGCGACCTCAGCATCGTCGCCAATAATGCCCAAAGCGAGCATGGCGATGCGAACACGAGCGATGTCAACGCCGATGGCGATGTGTCGCGCGGCGCCTCGACGGGCGCGGCGATTGGCGGCGTTGGCGGGCTGCTCGCCGGGCTGGGGCTGCTCGCTATTCCGGGCCTTGGCCCCATTGTCGCGGCGGGCTGGCTGGCATCAACCGTGGCGGGGGCAGCGATCGGCGGGGTCGGCGGCGCGGCAACCGGCAGCCTGGTCGGTGCGCTCAAAAATGCCGGGCACAGCGAGGATGAAGCCAATGTCTATTCGGAAGGCGTCCGTCGCGGCGGCACCTTGGTGAGCGCGCGTGTTTCGGACGACCTCGCTGGTCAGGCACAGCAAGTGCTCGATCGTCATCGCGGTGTCGATGCCGCGACGCGCGGGGCGGCCTATCGCCAGTCGGGCTGGACCCGGTTTGACAGCGATGCGCCAGCCTACAGCCCTGACGACATCGCGCGCGAACGTACGCTGTACCGGAGCGAGCCGACGACGATTTGATCCGCCACGCCGCGATGATGCGCGGCAGAAGGGGCGAAAGGGTCACTGCCGAGGCGGTGGCCCTTTTGTCGTTGAGCAAAAGGCGCTGCCACCATGGCAGCCGTCACGGCGCGACGGCGGGCGGCTGGATGCCCCGTGAGGATTCGAACCTCAATTGACGGAGTCAGAGTCCGTAGTCTTACCTTTAGACGACGGGGCAATGCGCGCCGCGGCTGATAGGCGCTGGCGGCGGCGATTGTCAACGCTTTGGCGGCGGCGCGGGTGCTGTCAATGGCTTGCCCCGCGCATGCGCCCGCGCTAGGCTGGTCTCAGCCACCGAGCTGGGGCGCAAGCCCCGGTGCCGGAAGAACAAAAGATCGAAGTGTGAGTGCGGCATGCGGAACCAGACCGCCGATATGCCGTGGTCGTCGGGCGCTCGCCCGGCGCGTGCGGCGCCCGAGGCGAGCCGGAAAGGCCGCCATCATGACCCGCGTCATTATGCGGCGCTCGATCTTGGCACCAATAATTGTCGCCTGTTGATCGCGCGACCGCAAAGCAATGGCTTTGCCGTGGTCGATGCCTTTTCGCGCATCGTGCGGCTGGGCGAGGGGCTGGCAACGACCGGGCGCCTGTCCGACGCGGCGATCGACCGGACGATCGAGGCGCTGAAAATTTGTGCCGACAAGCTGCGGCGGCGTGACGTTGCCTTGTCGCGCTCGGTCGCGACCGAAGCGTGTCGGCGCGCCACCAACGGCCAGGTGCTGATCGAGCGGGCCTATCGCGAAACCGGCATCGCGCTCGACGTGATTTCAGCGGAAGAGGAAGCGCGGCTAGCCGTGCTCGGCTGCCATATCCTGATCGAGCCGGGCGATGATCCGGCGCTGGTGTTTGATATTGGCGGCGGCTCGACCGAGCTGGTGCTGGTCGACACCCGCTCGACCGTGCCGACCGTGCTTGACTGGCACAGCGCGCCCTGGGGCGTGGTATCGTTGACCGAGCATATCGGCCCGAGCACAACTGATCAGGAGCGGGGGCAGGCTTATCTTAGGATGCGGGAGGTCGTGGCGCAGGCTTTTGCGCCGTTCACCCTGCGCCTGCCCCGCGACCTCGAACGGCCCCGGCTGCTCGGAACATCGGGGACGATCACGACGCTGGCGAGCGTGCATCTGGGGCTGGAGCGCTATGATCGGTCGGCGGTCGATGGCTTGATCGTGCCCGCCGACGCGATGCGGCGGATTTGCAGCGACCTCGCCGCGAAATCGATCGCCGATCGCGCCCTGGTGCCGTGCATCGGCACTGAGCGCGCCGATCTGGTCGTCGCGGGCTGCGCCATTCTGGAAACGATCATGGATTTGTGGCCGGCCGCGCGCGTGGGGGTTGCCGACCGGGGGATCCGCGAAGGCATTTTACGGCGCCTGATCAGCGGCGCGGGCAAATGACGCGCGGGATTGGCGGCGGGCGCCAGCGTGTCCGCAGCGCGCGCAGCCGCAGCGCGCAATCGACCCGCTGGCTCGAACGCCAGCTGAACGATCCCTATGTCCGCCGGGCCAAGGCGGAGGGCTATCGCAGCCGCGCCGCCTATAAGCTGATCGAGCTGGATGATCGCTTTGGGCTGTTGCGGCGGGCGACGCGGATCGTCGATCTCGGCCTTGCCCCCGGCGGCTGGAGCCAGGTTGCCCGCCAGCGGGCGCCGGCCGCGACCGTGGTCGGCATTGATTTGCTGCCCGTCGACCCGATTGACGGGGTCAGCTTTTTCCAGATGGACTGTATGGACGATGCCGCT
>JBOFDB010000047.1:0-1899 GCA_051646545.1 Sphingomonas sp. | reverse complement strand
TCATTCCTCCTCGACTTGGGTTCGAATCGGTCCCCGTCATGACGGTCGACGGGGCGTGGTTAATGCACAGACGCGGTACGAATCCTAGCGGGCATCAGGGCCGCAGCGGTCCCCATGCGGGATCGGACCCGTCGAGCGGGGTGGGCAGGCGCCGCAGATTGACGCCGGTCAGATCGACCGAGAACAGATCGGCGACGCCGCTGCGCCCCTGGCTTGAGCGGAAAAACATCAATACCCGGCCATTGGGCGACCAAGTCGGCGCTTCATCCTGCCAGTCATCGGTGAGCAGCTTTTCATCGCCGCCCGCGGGCGTCATCACCCCGATGCGGAAATTGCCGGCGATCTTGGTAAAGGCGATCAGGTCGCCGCGCGGGCTCCATGCCGGGGTGGCATAACGCCCGCCGCCAAAGCTGATCCGGTGCTGATTCGATCCATCGGCATCCATCACATAAATCTGCTGCGTGCCCGATCGGTCACTTTCAAAGACGATGCGGCTGCCATCGGGCGAGTAAGAGGGGCTGGTGTCGATGCCCGGCGCATTGGTCAGCCGCTGCGGCGCGCCGCCCGAGGTCGAGACTCGATAGATATTGGTGTTGCCGCCCTGCGCCATTGAGAAGACGACATGCTTGCCATCGGGCGAAAAGCGCGGCGAGAAAGTGAGCGCGGTGTCAGGCACCAGCAGCCGCTGCCGCCCGCTGTTGAAATCAAACAAATACAGCGCCGGCCGATCGTTGAGATAACTCATATAGACGATCTGCCGGTAATCCGGCGAGAAACGCGGCGTCAGCACGATCGATTGGCCATTGGTCAGGAAGCGGTGATTGGCGCCATCCTGATCCATCACCGCCAGCCGCTTGATCCGGTGGTCCTTGGGGCCGGTTTCAGAGACATAGGCGACGCGGCTGTCGAAATAGGGGCCTTCGCCGGTCAACCGCGTATAGATCGTGTCGGCGCATTTATGCGCGGCGCGGCGCCAATCGGATGGCGGCACGACAAAGCCCTGACGCGCCAGCTCGGTGCGCGCGAACACGTCATAAAGATAGCAGCCGACCGTCAGCGAGCCGTCGCTATTGGCGCGGACAAAGCCCTGCACCAGCGCCTGCGCGCCCGATCCACCCCAGAAATCAAACTGCGGCGCGGTCACTTCGTCATAGCCAACCGGCTTGAGCTGACCTGCCCCGAGCGGATTGAACAGGCCGGAGTTTTTAAGGTCATTGCTGATCACATCGGCGAGCTGACGGCCCAGCGCATCGGTGGGGCCGGCCGCCGTGGCGACAATCTGCGCGGTCGGCATCGCCGGGATGGCGATGGGCAGCGGGGCAGAGATGCCGCCCGTCACCGACACCTCGATCGGCGGCGGCGCGGCAGGCTGGCCCGTGGCGGGTTGCGCGGGCGTGGCCGAACCGGGAGCGGCGGGCGGGGGCGCCTGCACGGGCGCGGGGGCAGGCGCCGTCTGCGTCGCTGCGGGTGCCGCCAGCGCCAGGCCGACGATCAGCGCCATTCCCATAAAGCCGCGCTGGGCCTGGTCGATCATCCGTCTGTTCCTCACCGTAACTGCCAATTGTAATTGATATTGCCCCAGCCGCCATTGGGCGTCGCATAGAATTCGGGCGGCAGATGGAGCGGCGCGCATCCCTTGAACGCCGCGATCCCCAAATCTTTCACGCGCTGGGCATAACGCTGATTTTCATCATCCAGGCCCGTCTGTCGAACCACGCTGGGCGTTCCCGCCAGCGTCCCGTCGGGATTGAGCCGCAGGTTAAGCGTGGTGACGATCCGGTTGGCGCCGGGGCCGGGATTGACCTGGCGATCGGCGCAGGGCTGAATCTGGCGGGCAATCGCGTCACGGATGCTGGCAAGCGCGGCGGCATCGATGATCGCCGCGCGAGGGGTGAGGCT
>JBOFDB010000064.1:0-1362 GCA_051646545.1 Sphingomonas sp. | reverse complement strand
GCCGGTGTCGCGCGTCGCCTCGGCACGCGGCAAAGCTGCCTTCACTTTGCGCCTCGACGAGCATCGCCATTTGCGGCTGCGGCTCGCCAGCGCGCTAAAGCATCAATCGGCGCAACAGCTCGTCACCGCCGCGCTCGATGCGTTTCTCGATCAATTGCCGGAAGTGGACGACATGGCCGCACGCCTGGCGGCGGGTAACGGCCAGGCCTGAAGGTTGGGGGATATGGAGATGACCACGCGCACCGCACTATCGCTTGGGCTGTCGACGCTGATGCTCGCCGGCTGTTCGGCGCATTCGGGCGGCGTTGCCGCGATGACTGAGGCAGCGAGCGGCCGTGCGCAGCAGCTTGCCGAGGCCGAAGCCGTCAAGGCCCGCGCGCTGCTCGCCGCGCATAAGGGCGTCGAGGCGGTTGCGTTCGCGGAGAACGCGGTGCGCTGGGAACCGCAACAGGCGGGTTACCGCGTGCTGCTTGGCCAGAGCTATCTCACTGCCGGTCGCTTCATCTCGGCGCGCGATGCGTTCACGGACGCGCTGACGCTCAATCCCGATGATGGCCGCGCTGCGCTCAGCCTGGCGCTCGCGCAGATCGCGACGGGCAATTGGGAAGGGGCGCGTGCGACGATCACCGCGCATGCCAATCACATCGCCCCCGCCGATCGCGGCCTGGCAATCGCGCTCGCTGGCGATCCTGCCGGGGCCGTCGACATTCTGACGGCCGCGGCTCGCGCGCCGGAAGCCGACGCCAAGACGCGCCAGAACCTTGCACTCGCGCTCGCGCTGGCCGGCCGCTGGACCGAGGCGAAGGCCGTTGCCGCGCTCGATCTCGGGCCGGACGACGTCGATCGCCGCATGCAGCAATGGTCGCAATTCGCCTATCCCAAGGGCGCGGCCGATCAGGTTGCGTCGCTGCTCGGCGTGAAGCCGGTCGTCGATGGCGGCCAGCCGACTGCGCTCGCGCTCAACGCCGCTGAAGGGGCGCCAGTGGCGGTTGCCGCTGCCGATCCGGCGCCCGTCGCGGCCCCTGCAGCGACCGCGCTCACGCCCGCTGCCGAAACCAATGTCGCGGTCGCCGAACCCGCTGCCGCTGCGCCCGTCGTCGTCGCGGCCGCCAATCCCGAGCCCAACGCGCAGCCCTCGGTCGTGTTCGCGGCGCCCAAGCCGGTCGTCCAGACCGTGCCTGCTGCGGCATCGATGCTTGCCAAGCCCGCCAGGGTCGCGGTCGTCCGCGCCAAGCCGGTTGCCCCCGCCAAGGGCAATTTTTACGTCCAGCTCGGCGCTTACGAGAATGCCGGGGTTGCACGCGATGGCTGGAACCACGCCACCCGCCGCCATGCCGCGCTCGCGCAATTCTCGCCGCAGGG
>JBOFDB010000490.1:0-3382 GCA_051646545.1 Sphingomonas sp. | reverse complement strand
GCACACCCGCCGCGCTGGGCCCGGTGCCTTTCAGATCGGCCTCGGTCGTTTGCAGGAAAATGACGATGCCGCGCACGAGCGCCGCAACGGTCGCGATCATCGCGGCGATGAGCAGGATGGCTAGGAACAATGTCATGGTTGCCAATCTAGTCACTCCCGAACCGAAAGCCAATGGGCAGGCGACCGGCGCGCACGTCTTCAGCGAGCGTTTTTCCGTCCAGCCCCGCGTCGCGCAGCGCCGCCAGCGTCGGCGCGTGATCGCGCTTGGCCAGCCGCTTGCCAGTGGCATCGACGATCAGCGGATGGTGGTGATAGCGCGGCACGGCCAAGTCGAGCAGCGCCTGAAGCAACCGGTGGACATCGGTCGCCGCGATCAGATCGGACCCGCGCACCACATCGGTAACGCCGTGCGCGGCATCATCGATCGTCACCGCCAGGTGATAGCTTGCCGGTGCATCCTTGCGCGCCAGCACCACATCGCCATGCGCCATTGGCTGGGCCAGTCGGCGGCCAAAATCGGCGTCTTCCCAATAAATTGGACCGGCCAGAGCGGTGGCGCGCGCCATGTCGATCCGCCAGGCGTGCGGCGCGCCCGACTGGCGCGCGGCACGCTCTTCGGCGGACAGGGCGCGACACGTGCCCGGATAAAATGCGCCGTCGGGCGTGCCCTGCGGCGCGCTCGCGCTCGCGGCGATTTCGCGGGCAATGTCGGCGCGGGTGCAAAAACAGGGGTAGAGCAGGTCCATCGACCGCAACCGCGCGAGTGCCGCTTCATAGACCGGCAGGCGTCCGGATTGTCGCACCAACGGCCCGTCCCAGCGCAGCCCCAGCCAGGCGAGATCGTCGAGAATGCCCGCGACATGTTCAGGACGGCTGCGCACGCCGTCAATATCCTCGATCCGCAACAAAAACCGCCCGCCGGCGCTTCGGGCAAGGTCGTGCGCCCGGATTGCCGATACGGCATGGCCCAGATGCAGCCGACCGGTGGGGCTGGGGGCGAATCGCGTGACGATCATGTCGCGCGCGCAAGCAAACTCGGCGCTTGACCACGAGTCGCGCCCTGTGCTGTCATCATGGCGTCACGCAGGTCGGCGAAAGGCGGCAGCGTGAACGGCGCTAGGTTGAAGGCCCATAGGGAGGTCGAATGTATCATCCCGATTTGATCCGCCACCCGGATAGTTGCCCGGCGCTGGTGCTCAACGCCGATTACACGCCGCTGAGCTATTATCCGCTCAGCGTGTGGCCGTGGCAAACCGCGGTCAAGGCGGTGTTTCTGGATCGCGTCGATATCGTCGCGCATTATGAGCGGGAAGTGCGAAGTCCCACCGCGAGGCTGAAGCTGCCTTCGGTCATCGCGCTCAAACAATTCGTCAAACCGTCCCAATTCCCTGCCTTCACCCGCTTCAACCTGTTCCTTCGCGACCGTTTTGAGTGCCAATATTGCGGCTCCGGACGCGACCTTACCTTTGATCACGTCATCCCCCGCGCCCAGCATGGCCGCACCACCTGGGAAAATGTCGTGACCGCCTGCGCGCCCTGCAACCTCAAAAAAGGTGGCCGCACCCCCAAACAGGCCGGCATGCCGCTGCCCTATGCACCGATCCGCCCGACCAGCTGGCAGCTGCAGGAACATGGCCGCCGCTTCCCGCCCAATTACCTCCACGAAACCTGGCGCGACTGGCTCTATTGGGACGTCGAGCTGGAGGCGTGAGGGCGCACGCGACGCTGGCGATCGGGTCGCTTGCCCTCGCGGCGCTGCCGGTTGCGGCGCATGAGGTTGACCTGCACCATTTGCCGATCGGCGATGGCCACCTCTCAAAAGCGCCACGGGTTGGCTATATCTGGGCGTGCCGGGTCGATCCCTTTGGCGGCGGCGCCTATCGCGACGGGCCGTGGATCAAGGGCGATGGCACCTATGATTTTACCGCCAAGGCAGTCGTGCAGGGCAAGGTCAGCTGGCCACACCGCTACACCATCACACTGAAGGGCGATCGGCGCGTCTTTTCGACCAACGACTTGCCCGATCACCCCACGGGCCGCTTTCCGATTTCGCCCGATGAGCCGGCCTATCGCTATGACCGCAACCCCAATGCGATCCGCGCCCAAAGCTTTGACGTCGACTTGCCCGCAATCCCTACGCTCGCGCCCAACCCGAGCTGCGCGCCCGGCGCGGTCGGCATCCTCAAAACCGGTGCGGTGCTGTTCAACGCGCTTGATGCGCCCGGCCGCGACGCCGTCGCGCATGAAACGCAGGATGGCTGCCAGGGCCATCCGCAGCCACAAGGCGTCTATCATTATCACAGCGTCACGACCTGCCTTGATGACAAGAGGCTGGCCGATGGCCATTCCGCGCTGGTCGGCTATGCAATTGACGGCTTTGGGATTTTTGGCCGCTATGGGCCTGGTGGTAAGCTGTTGACCAGCGCCGATCTCGACGCGTGCCACGGCCACACCCATGCCATTCCCTGGGACGGCAAGATGGTCGTGCTCTATCATTATCACGCGACCTGGGATTTCCCCTACACGATCGGGTGCCTGAAGGGCGCGTGGAAGCCCGCCGATATGCGCAGGATTTCGGGCATGGGAAACGGGCCACCCGGCTGGTTTGGGGGGCAGCCCTAAACGGGCGCTTTCTGGCATAGGTGATTGACCCCGCCCCCTGTTGCAGCGCAGCATGGGCTATGGCCAGCTCCTCCCCCATCGCCAACAATCCCGATGTCCGCTTTCTCGGCAAGCTTTTGGGCGACGTTATCCGCGCTTATGGCGGCGCGACGTTGTTTGAGCGGACCGAGGCGATCCGCCAGGCCTCGGTCGAGCGCTATCGCGACGCTGCCTCGCCGGCCGAGACCGACATGGCGCTCGACCGGCTGACGCTTGACGAGACGCTCGATTTTACGCGCGGCTTCATGCTGTTTTCGATGCTCGCCAATCTGGCCGAGGACCGCCAGGGCATTGCCGCCGAGCCCGGCGCGGATCTGGCGCAAGCGATTGCGACGCTGGCCGACCAGGGCATTGCCGCGGATCGCATCGCCGAATTGCTCGACGCCGCGTTGATCGCGCCGGTGTTGACCGCGCACCCCACCGAGGTGCGGCGCAAATCGATGATCGACCACCGAAATCGCATTGCCGAGTTGATGAAGCTGCGCGATGCCGGCGCCACCTCCACCCCCGATGGCGATGATGTTGAGGAAGCGATCCTCCGCCAGATCGCGCTCTTGTGGCAGACGCGGGTGTTGCGGCGCGAGCGCCTGGTCGTCACCGACGAAGTGGAAACGGCGCTAAGCTATCTGCGCGACGTGTTTCTGCCCGTGCTGCCCGCGCTTTACCAGCGCTGGGACCGGGCGCTGGGGATGCGGGTGGCGAGTTTCCTGAAACCCGGCAG
>JBOFDB010000574.1:0-4781 GCA_051646545.1 Sphingomonas sp. | reverse complement strand
GCATTCCCGTCCATGTCTGGGTAGATGAAACGCGCCCGCGCAACCAGGGCGCGCTATTGACCGCGTTCGAGCTTGCCCAGCATGGCGTGCCGCATACCGTGATCGTCGATAATGCGGGTGGCCTGCTGATGATGCGGGGCCAGGTCGACATGGTCATTGTCGGCACCGATCGGGTGACCGCCAATGGTGATGTCTGCAACAAGATCGGTACGTATCTGAAAGCGCTCGCCGCGCATGATAATGACGTGCCCTTTTACGTGGCGCTGCCCTACACGACCTTTGACGCGAGCACGGCGACGGGCGCGGATGTGCCGATTGAGGAGCGCAGCGCCGAGGAAGTGACGCACGTCGCGGCCGAAGGCGGCCCGGCCCGGATTACCGCCTCGCCCGCGGCCAATCTGGCGTTTGACATCACGCCGGCGCGATTGGTGACGCGCTACATCACCGAGCGCGGGGTGCTTGAGCGGCTATAGGGCGGGTCAGCGCGGGGTTACCGTCGCAATATGCTCGACGACCGCAGGGTGCATCGGCTGTTCGAACGCGACGCCGACATCCGTGCCATGCTGCCAGACGACATGCCCCCACAGGCTGTGCATGCCATCGATGCGGATGCACACGCGCGTGCCCAGTGCCAATGTTGCCCGCGTGGCGAGCCTGCATCCGCCGGAGGAAAGGTCGACAATTGAACCCGGGAAGGCTGCGCTCGCGACCGAACGAACCGATGCACCACGCAAGGTGGTGTATCGACGATGCCGCCGGGCTTCGATCGGCGGCATTGCGGAAATATCGCAGGCCACATCCAGCATGGACACATGATCCCGCAAAAAGGCAAATCTTTGGTTAACGCCGCGCGTCGGCAAATTTTGTGGCAAACCGGCGAAAATCAATCAAAAACCCGCCTTCTGGGCAGGTTGTGGGCTGGGGATGGCCGCGCCATCCTTGGTGCTGTGCCGGCTCGAGTCGGTGCTCAATCAGGGGATTGTCGATGATGATCAAGGCTCTTGGCACGACGTGCCTGGTGGCGCTGTCGACGCTGCTTGTCGCTGCAGCGCCCGCCAAGCCCGCGCCCGCGCCCAAATCCACGCCCGCGCCCATTCGCAACATTGTGCTGGTGCACGGCGCCTGGGCGGATGGATCAGGGTGGCGCGGGGTCTATGATATCTTGCGCAAGGACGGCTACACTGTCCGCGTCGTCGCCAATCCCGATGCCAGCCTTGCCGATGATGTCGCCGCCACCCGGCGCACGGTTGCCCTGATGGACGGGCCCGTCATTCTGGTCGGCCATTCTTATGGCGGTGCGATCATTACCGATGCCGGTAATGATCCCAAGGTTGCCGGGCTGGTCTATATTGCGGCGCTCGTGCCTGAGAATGACGAGCCGCTGTTCAAGTTTTTGACCGCAGCCGCGCCGGTTACTGCGTCGGCGGACGGGTTCCTGTTTCTGAACCGCGACGCGTTCCTGGCGGCGTTCGCCCCCGATGTGCCGCAGGCCGACCGCGAGTTTATGGCCGATTCGCAAGTGCCGGTTGCCGCCGCCAATGGCGGGGCAACGATCAAGCAGGCGGCGTGGCACACCAAGCCGAGCTGGTATCTGGTCTCCAGGGACGATCTGATCATCCCGCCGGATGTCGAACGCATGTATGCCAAGCGCGCGGGCGCGACGACCGAGGAGACGGCGGGCAGCCATGTCGCCTTTGTCGCCCATCCGCAGCAGACGGCTGCCCTGATCGAGAAAGCGGCGATCGGCGCCGCCAAGTAAAGCGGTCAGCTCAGGGCCGGCGCCTCATCCGCTCCAGCGCGGCGTCGATCGTCGCGCCGGCCTTGGCAAAGCACAGGCGGACGATGTTGGTGACGGGTTGTTCGGCATAGAAAGCGGAGACCGGGATTGTCGCGACGCCGGCCTCGCGCACGAGCCAGTCGCAATATTCGTGATCGGCCATGGCGATGCCACTCGCGGCAAGGTCGATCGACAGGAAATAGGTCGCCCGGCTTGGCAGAACCGCATAGCCAAGCTTGCCCAATCCTTCCGCCAAGCGGTCGCGCGATCGCTGGAAGCTGGCGGTCATCGCCGCGAACCGCGCGGGGTCGGTGCCCAGCCCATAGGCAACCGCGCGCTGCAAATTGGGGGGCGTGGTAAAGGTGAGGAATTGATGCGCCTTGGCGAGCACGGATGACAGGCGCGGCGCCGCGCACAGCCAGCCGACTTTCCACCCGGTCAGCGAGAAGATCTTGCCCGCCGATCCGATTTTGATGCAGCGATCCCGCATGCCGGGTTCGGCGATCAGCGGCCGGTGCGTGAGGCCATCGAACATCACCTGCTCCCACACATCGTCGCAAATCGCGACGGCGTCGTTGCGCAGGCAATAATCGGCGATCAGGCGGCGCTCGTCGGCGGAAAATACGGTCGCGGTCGGATTGAGCGGATCGTTGATGATGATCACCCGCGCGCCATCGACCGCGCGCAACGCATCCTCGGTCAGGCGCCATTCGGGCGGTTCGAGCCGCACCAGCCTCGGTATCCCGCCCGCACGGCGGACGAGCGGTAGATAGGCGTCGTAGAGCGGCTGAAACATCACGACGTCATCGCCGGGTGAGACGAGCGCGAAGATGGCCGCGGCAAGCGCCTCGGTTGCGCCGGACGTGACGATGATTTCCTCGGGCGCAAGGTCAAGGCCCTGGCTGCGGGCATAATGCGCCGCCACTGCCGCGCGCAGTTCGGGCAGGCCTGCCATGGGCGGATATTGGTTGGGATGGTCGACCAGCGCGCGGGCAGCGGCGTCGAGCAGATCGGCAGGCTCGGCGCCATCGGGGAAACCCTGGCCCAGATTAACCGCGTTCAGCTGCCGGGCAAGCCCCGACATATGTTCGAAAATCGTGGTGCCCAGCGCGGCATAGACAGGATTCATCGGTGGCTCATGCAAGAAAGGACGGCACGGCGGCGTAGCGTGCTCTATCGCCAAACAAAACCGTCATCGCGCTCGGCATGGTGATGACGGTTTCATTGGGGCGTGATTGGCGATAGGCAGCGTTACGTTCTGGCAGATTGGGGGATGGGGATGGCTTGGCGGATCGGCGCGCGAATGGTTGGCGCGAGCCTGGGGCTGGCGATGGCGTCCCCCGTAATAGCGCGGACCCAGGCCTTTGTGCTGATGGCGCCCGATGGCGGGGCGGTGGCGCGGGCGATTACCGATGGTGGCGCCTGCCCGGCATTGCATATTGACGGCCATGCCAAGCCGATGGCGCAGCGTTTCGCGCCCGCGACACTGCCACCCCGGCCAAGCGCGTCGGGATCGGCGGAAAGCCACCCGTCGGCCTTTCCGGTCCGCGTCTGTGAGGCGGCACTGCCCAAAGGCACACGTCACGCGACGGTGGCCGACCACCGGCTGCCGCTGCCGCCTGCCATCGTCAAACGCGTCGTGCTGATCGGCGACACCGGCTGTCGGCTGAAGGCAAGTTCCGGCGCCTATCAGGCCTGCAATGATCCGCGGCACTGGCCGTTCGAGCGCGTCGCCCGTGCGGCGGCGGCGGCGAAGCCCGACCTCGTGCTGCATGTCGGCGACTATCATTATCGCGAAAATGCGTGTCCCGATGGCAATGCCGGCTGCGCAGGATCACCCTGGGGCTATGGCTGGGATGCGTGGGATGCGGATTTCTTCACGCCTGCCGCGCGCCTGCTGGCAGCGGCGCCGTGGGTGGTTGATCGCGGCAATCATGAGGAATGCGCGCGCGCCGGGCAAGGCTGGTGGATCCTGCTCGATCCGCACCCGCTGCTCGCCGGGCGCGATTGCGTCGCCGCTGCGAACGACGCGACGGGCGATCGCGCCCCGCCTTATGCGGTTGAGCTTGGCGGGCGCGCCCGCCTCATCGTGTATGATTTCGCGAAGATCGGCGAAAAGGCGATCACCGACCCGGCGACGCTGGCCGCCTATCGCGCCGATGCGGCTGCCGGGCTCGCGATGGCGCGCGCGGGCGACACTAATTTCATGACCGATCACTATCCCTTTGGCGCCATCACCGAAACGGGTAAAAAGGGTCTGCGGGTGGGCTATCCTTCGGTCGCGGGCGCGTTCGATGCGGCGACGCCGCTGCCGCCGGTGCCGCATGTCGCGGCGGTGCTCTCCGGCCATATCCATTTGCTGCAGGTCGCGGCGGTGAAGGGCTATCCCGCCCAGATCATTACCGGCTTTTCGGGCACCGAAGAAGATGAGCCGCCCGCGCCCGGCACGGCCGCACAAGCGCCCGCGCTGCCCGACGGGCTGACTCTGGCCGATCTGGAAACCCGCTATGGCGTGTTCGGCTTTGCCACGCTTGACCGGGCGGCGCATGGCGCGTGGCGCTTCACCGCGCGTGATTGGGACGGCAAGCCCCTGCTGACCCGCCTGATCAGACGGCGATAATCCTCACCCCGTTCGTCCCGATCGGGAAGCAGGGGTGGATTATACCGTGCCAGGGCCAGCCGCCCGCCGCCGTTCGACCGGATAGGCGGGCGCGGGCGCGGGCTGATCGGGCCAGATGCCGCGCGTATCATACACGATTTTGCGCGCGCGTTCGTCGTGCGGCACGGATTTGAACATGTCGTGGTCGACCAGCACGATCAGGATCGGGCAGCGTTCGATGGCGTCGTCCAGATCGGTCAGCACGGCGCCGGTGCCGTCAAAATCCTTGGGCAAGGCAGCGGCATAGGGCTCGACGATGCGGACGCGATCGCCAAACCGCTCGGCCAGCGCGGCGGCGACCTTCAGCGCCGGGCTCTCGCGAAAATCATCGATATTGGCCTTGAA
>JBOFDB010000140.1:0-1871 GCA_051646545.1 Sphingomonas sp. | reverse complement strand
CGTGACGATTGTGGGATACACGGACTTCCCCAGTCGCATGGCGGCGCAGGCATCGACGCTTTATGCTAACAATATCCGTCACATGCTGACCGATCTTACACCAAAGAAAGACGGCGTGATCGTCCATAACATGGAGGATGACGTGATCCGGGGCGCGACCGTCACGCATGACGGTGCAATCACCTTCCCGCCGCCGCCGCCAAAGGTGGCCGCGATTGCGGTGGCGAAGCCCAAGGAAAAGGCGCGGGAGCTGACGGTGGAGGAGCGGCGCGCCAATGAGGTGGCGGCGTTCAAGGCGCAGACGCGCAATCAGGTGGGGCTGCTGGCCGTGGGCGGGGGGCTGATGCTGCTGGCGGGGCTTTATGCGCCGGCAAGCTTCATGAGCCATTTCATCGTCTTCGTGCTGGCAATTTTCGTGGGCTTCCAGGTGATCTGGAACGTCTCGCACTCCCTGCACACGCCGCTGATGGCGGTGACGAACGCGATCTCATCAATCATCATCCTTGGCGCGCTGATGCAGATCGGGTCGGGCAGTTGGCTGGTCATCATCCTCGCGGCCCTCGCGGTCTTCATGGCCGGGATCAACATTTTCGGTGGCTTCATGGTCACCCGGCGGATGCTCGCCATGTTCCAGAAGTCGTAAGGGGGCTGCGCGATGGATTACGGGTTTACCACGGCGGCATATGTCGTTGCAGCGGTTCTGTTCATCCTGTCACTGGGCGGGCTGTCGGGGCAAGAGAGCGCCAAGCGCGCGGTCTGGTACGGGATCGCGGGCATGGCGCTGGCGGTGCTGGCCACGCTTTACGGCCCCGGTGCGGGCAACTGGCTGATCTCGGCCGTCATGATCGCCCTCGGCGGGGCCATCGGCTGGGTCGTGGCGCAGCGGGTGCAGATGACCGAGATGCCGCAGCTTGTGGCGGCGATGCACTCGCTGGTCGGTCTGGCGGCGGTGTTCATCGGGTACAACGCGCATATCGAGGCGGCTTTCGTCGCCGGATTGGACGAGGCAGCGCGGGCCACGCTGGAGGGGTTTGCGGCCCTGCTGGCGCATAAGTCGCCGGTGGAACTGACGATCCTGCGGGTGGAGGTGTTCCTTGGCGTCTTCATCGGGGCCGTCACCTTTACCGGGTCGGTCATCGCCTATGGCAAGCTGGCGGGCAAGGTGGACGGCAAGGCGAAAAAGCTGCCGGGGGGGCATCTGCTGAATGCCGCTTCGGCCATTGGGTCGCTGATCCTGCTGATCGTCTATATCCAGACGGCCTCGGTTTTCGCGCTGATCGGGATGACGCTGCTCGCTTTCTTTATTGGCTATCACCTGATCATGGGGATCGGCGGGGCGGATATGCCGGTCGTCGTGTCGATGCTGAACAGCTATTCCGGCTGGGCGGCGGCGGCGATCGGGTTTTCGCTGTCGAATGACCTGCTGATCGTCGTCGGCGCGCTGGTTGGCTCATCCGGCGCGATCCTCAGCTACATCATGTGCAAGGCGATGAACCGCAGCTTTATCTCGGTGATCCTTGGGGGCTTCGGCAACACGACGGGTCCGGCGATGGAAGTGACGGGTGAGCAGATCGCGATTGACGCCGATGGCGTGGCGGCGGCGCTGAATGATGCGGATAGCATCATCATCATTCCGGGCTACGGTATGGCCGTGGCACAGGCGCAGCAATCGGTCAGCGAGCTGACGCGCAAGCTGCGCGCGGCGGGCAAGACGGTGCGCTTTGCGATCCACCCGGTGGCGGGGCGTCTGCCGGGGCACATGAACGTGCTGCTGGCCGAGGCGAAGGTGCCCTATGACATCGTGCTGGAGATGGACGAGATCAACGAGGACTTCCCGTCAACGGATGTGGCCATCGTGATCGGGTCGAACG
>JBOFDB010000608.1:0-1417 GCA_051646545.1 Sphingomonas sp. | reverse complement strand
TCGATCCGGCGTTCATTGCCGGCCATTCTGATAAGCTCGCCGGGACCGCCGCGACCTTTTCCTTCCCGACCCGGCCGATCACCGCCTTTTACATCGGCCCCAGGATCAGCGTCGCGCTCGTTCTGGCGCTTGCCGCTTCGCTCACGCATCTAGCCATTCTCGCGCGTTGAAAGGACGTCACATGACCGCGCTGCTGCCGCCTAGCACCAATGCCGATTATCACGGCTCGCTCTTTGCTGCCTGGTTCTGCATGGTGCTGGGCCTGGGCTGGATCGGCCCGGGCCTTGTCCACACCAGCTTGCCCGATGGCGGTGCCGGGGTGATTGCCGGCATCGATCTGGCCGCTTGCCGCCACATCATTGTCGCGGCCTTTTTCTGGGCGGGCGCGACGCAGATCGCGCATGGGCTGGCGTTGCTGCTGATCGGCTGGCGCTATCGCCCGCTGGTGCCAATCATGCTGCTGATCAGCCTGGGCGAGCGCACGGCGCTGGCGTATTCGGGCTGGGTGCGCGACGCGCCGGGGGCGGGCGGCCATCACCCACCCGAACATTATGGCAGCCTGATCCTCGTGCCGCTGATCCTGCTGTTCCTGCTGCTGTCGCTGCGTCAGTCGCGGGGCGCGCCCCAGACTTCGAGGTGATTGTGCCGCTCGACCCGGCGCCGCGTTTTCAGGGTCAATAACGGCGCCAATCCGGTCTCCTCGAGCAGCGCCACCAGCACAGCGCGTTGATCCCCGGTCAGGGCGGCCGCCGCATCCTGCACGCGCTGGAGCAGCCAGAAGCGATAGGGCATTACTGCCGTCTCAATCCGATGGCCACGCCACTCAAACGCCACGCGCCCGATCCAGCGCTGCGCCGGATCGGGCAGGCCGTTGGTGCCCGCGGCAAGATCGGGCTGCGCCTCGAGCCAGTCATTGGCAAAGCTGACATGCGCGGCAAGTTCAGGCAGGTAATCGCGCGCGATGAACGCCATCAGCGCGGTCAGCGTGGCGGGCAGCGTGCCACCGTCGATCAACGCCTCATCCTGAGCGAGGCCATCGAGCAGCGGCGCCGTCGCGTTCATCCGCTCGGTCCAGCGCCAGACGTTGAACGCGGTCTGCTGCATGATCCGCGACGGCGCCGGATCGCGCGCGAGATGCGCGTAAAGCGGGCCGACCAGCCCGTAATCGCCAATTGTCGGCCGCCCGCCGAGCAAATAGGGCATGGTCGCAAGATGCGCGTCGAACAGCGCGAGAAATTCGGCATAGCTTTGCTCGACCGCGCCATAGGTTTCGGGGGCGACGCCAAAGGAGGCGGCGGCCTTGCGCATCCGCCCGCTCGCCATCGCGAACAGCGCGTCGCCTTGCGCCGCCTCTGCCCTGGGCGCCAGCCCGGCGACAAAATCGCGGCGCAGGAACGCCAGATTCTGTGCATCGAAA
>JBOFDB010000010.1:0-1158 GCA_051646545.1 Sphingomonas sp. | reverse complement strand
TCGCCAGCGCGGCGGCGGCCTCGATCTTTCTCAACATCTCGATGATGGCGGCGCTGGCGCTGGCCGCGTTGTTTCCGACCGCAGGTCACGCCGCGGCCTGGGGCGTGCTGGTCTCCGGCTTCCTGCAATATTTCCTGCTCGCCGGCGATCTCGCCCGCCATGGCGGCCTGCCGCGCTTTGCGCCGCTTAAACTCGACGATGACGTCCGCGCGTTCTTTCGCGCCATCGGCCCGGCCACGCTGGGCTCGATGGGCTCGCAGGTGGCGGTGTTCGCCGACACCATCATCGCGACGTTCCTCGCCACCGGCGCGTTGTCGGCACTCTATTATGCCGAGCGCATCTATCAATTGCCGATCGGCGTGATCGGCATCGCGGTCGGTACGGTCTTGCTGCCGGAAATGTCGCGCCGGATTACGGCGGGCGACGACGCCGGCGCCGCAGCGTCGCAGCGCCGCGCCTTCGAATTCACGCTGCTGGCGACTGTGCCGTTCGTCGCCGCCTTCGTTACCGTGCCCGACGTCATCATGCGCGCGATCTTTACGCGCGGCGCGTTCACGGCCGCCGATGCCGCGGCTGCGGGCGCGACGCTTGCCGCCTATTCGATCGGCCTCATACCGTTTGTAACGATCCGCAGCGCGGTGTCGGCGTTCTATGCGCGCAAGGACACCGCGACGCCGGTCAAGGCCTCGCTGACGGGGCTGACCGTCAACGTGCTGCTGAAATTCGCCCTGATGGCCCCGTTGGCCCAGATCGGCCTCGCGCTCGCCACCGCCGTCGGCGCCTGGATCAATCTGCTGCTGGTGTTGTTCTTTTCGGTGCGCGCGGGCTACCTCGAATTCGACCGCGGCTTCGTCAAGTCGCTGGCCAAATTTGCCGCCGCCGGCCTCATTCTCTCGGCCAGCCTGTTTATGTCAGCGCGGTTCGCGGCGGTCTATTTCGCGCCGATGCGGGCCTTCCGCGACGAGACCGCGCTGCTGCTGCTGATCGTCGTGGCGGCGTTCGTCTACGGCTTTTCGATCCTGCTGTTGTTCGGCAGGGGGTGGATATTCTCGCTGCTGCGCGACCGCCAGCCGCCTAAGTCTCGATAAACAGAGAAAAAATTATTGCGCTGCAGCGGTTGTCCAACCGCCGAAGGTGGTTTGCGCTGGCGCGCGAACC
>JBOFDB010000143.1:0-2410 GCA_051646545.1 Sphingomonas sp. | reverse complement strand
GCGCTTTCAGGCGCATTTTTCCGGACTGGGCCCCGGCCTTCGCCAGGGAAGCAGTTTGGATGGTGCGAGCCAAGCAGTGATCTACGAGCGCGGGACGCCGTCCTTCCTCAAAACGCCTTGCTGACCCCGAAAAAGAAGCCGCGCCGCGCGCCAAATTGCGGCGCGCCGACCCCGACGCCCGAGCCGTCGCGAATCTCATAAACCCTGTCGAGCACATTGTTGATATCGACCCGCACCTCGATCCCGGCCGCCTTGAACTCGTGGCTCGCGGTCAGATTAACAACGGCATAGGGGGGCAGCTTGTCGCCATTGGGCACGCTGCCCGCGCGCCGCAGCCCCGATCCGTAAATCACGGTGCCGCCGACATGGCTGCTGGCGCCAATGCGGTACGAGACGCCGCCCGACGCCGTCCACGTCTGATCATGGTCGAGATAGATGAAATGACTGGCGATATAGGCCAGGTCATTGGGGTCGAAGTTGAACTGGCCCGAGACAATCCCTTCGCCCTTCGCCTTGGCCCAGGCAAGATTGGCATAAGCAACGAGCGGGCCATGCTGATAATTGATCGTGCCCTCAATGCCGTCGATGCGACCATGCGCATAATTGAACGGCGTCAGGATGATCGGCGCGCCGAATTGCCCTTCATCGGCCAGGTTGCGCGAGCGGCGATGATAGGCATCGATGCCGAGCGTGACGCTGCCCAACTTCTGTTCCAGCCCGATATCGAAATAATCCTGCCGCTCAGCAAACGGCACCGTCGCCAAAGGCGGATTGACGCCATCATCGCCGGGCGCGCGCGCGCTGGTGTTGGTGAACAACTGAACGCTGGTCGCTGCGACATTGGAGAAAGACGCCGGCGAAAAATAGCGCGCATAGCCCGCGTGCAGCGTCAACCCCCGCGCCGGGGTGAGCACCGCATTGACGCGCGGGCTGAACTGCTGTTCCGATCGGAAGCCTTCATAGCGATCAAACCGGCCGCCGAAATTGATGGTGAGCGGGGCAAACGGCTTCCATTCATCCTGCAGATAGACGCTGTAGGTCGTCTCGGTCGCCGCGTAATTGTCTGGAATGGCGATCGGCTGACCGCTCTGCGCGAAATTGCCCGCGCTATCATAGGTGCCCGGAAAGACCTGCGCCGTGGTGCGACTGTTCGATCGGTCCCGGCTGATCACCACGCCCGCGCGGATCGTATGCGCGAGGCTGAGCCGATAGGCCCCCTCCACCTGGCCACCAAAAGTGAAGTCGCGCTTCAACGCGCTTTGGGCGATACCGTTGAAGAGCAGCTCGCCCGCCACGTCGGGCGTGTAGCGCAGGCTGGAATAGCGCACGAATAGCGACGCCTGCAGCGTCAGCGGCCCGGCATCGTGCAGATAGCTGCCGATCCCGAACGCGGTCTGCTCATGCTGGCGCTCGTTTAGATTGTCCGACAGATAGTCGCTGACGCCGCCGATCGTATAGCCGTTGCTGGGGTGTAGCCCGCGCGGATTAGGAATTTGGAACGTCTGGTCGGAAAAGCCGCCGATCAGCGACACGCGGTCGCCCGTGCCGAGCAAATGATCGACATAGGCAAAGGATTGATATTGGTCGGACTTGTCGTGCAACGCGGTCCGCCCGGCATCGACCGCCTCGATCCCCAAATTGGTGTGGCGATAGCTGCCGGTAACGAAATAATTGGTGCCGTTGCCCGATCCGCCATATTCGAAGCTCGGTTCGATCGTGTCGTGGCTGCCGCCATAGACATCGACGCGGCCGCCATTTTTCAGCCCGCTCTTGGTGGTGATGTCGATGATGCCGGCGGTGCGCAGGCCATATTGCGCGGGGAGCGCGCCGGTGCGCAGGTCAAACTGATCGACCAGGCGCGGGCTCAGCGTCTGGCCGAACACCGCAATCCCCTCGGGCAAAATGGTGCCGTTGATGCGATATTGCAGGTTGTTATGGTCGTCGCGAACGTGGAATTGGCCAAAGCCATCCTGCGTCACGCCGGGCAATTGCAGCAGCACCTGGTTCAATTGCTGGTTGTCGCCGCCGGGCAGCTCCTGAATCGCCTCATTGGAGATGGTGTAGGTGGTTGCCCCCAGGCTGGGCTGAATCGAGGCGCGCGCCTTGTCGAGATGGCCGGTGACGACGATTTCCTTGCCACCCTGCTGGTCGCTCGCATCGGCACCGTCCGCCGCCCAGGCAGGGGCGGGTAACAGCAAAACGGCGGTGGTGGCCAACAACAGGGCAAGGCGCATGGGGCGAAACGGCTCCGAAAAGCAGGAGGGCGGTCGATAACGACCCGATGACGGGCCAGCAAGAGCCGGTCGCGCGGCTCCCATCGGCGACCAGTCCGTGATAGCCCATGCCGCAGCCTATCTTGCGGAGAGATGAATGAAGCGCCTGCGATCCTTGTTGTTTGTCCCCGGTGACC
>JBOFDB010000283.1:0-1612 GCA_051646545.1 Sphingomonas sp. | reverse complement strand
CGCCATTGGCGTTGAACGGATCGAGCGCCGACACCGGCTCGTCGGCGAGCAGCAAGCCCGGCTGCTGCATCATCGCTCGCGCAATCGCGACGCGCTGCATCTCGCCGCCCGACAACGTTTCGGCGCGCTGCAGCGCCTTGTCCGCCATGTTGACGCGATCAAGTTCCAAAATCGCGCGGGCGCGATCCTCTGCGGGGAAATATTTGATAAGCGAGGCAAAAGATGGCCGACGATGGAGCGAGCCGATCAAAACATTGGTGATGACATCAAGCCGATCGACAAGATTGAACCGTTGGAAAATCATTGCCGAATGCGCCCGCCATTCGCGCAACGAGCGACCATTCAGCGCGGCGATGTCGCGGCCCTGCCAGCGAATCTCGCCTGCATCGGCTTCGGTCAGGCGATTGATCAGGCGAAGCAAAGTCGATTTGCCCGCGCCCGACCGGCCGATAATGCCGACCATATCGCCGGCCGCAATCGTCAGCGTCACGTCGTCAATCGCGATCTTATTCCCATAATGTTTGCGCACATTGCGGAGCTCAAGCATTGGGAACCCTATCGGCAGTTGCGGGAGCGGCGTAGACCAGCCGCTGGCGCAGCGCCTGCGACACGGCGTCGATGGCCATGACCAGCGCCCTGAATAGGATGAGGATCCAGGCGACCTGATTAAGCTGAAAAAGCTGGAGGCGTGTTATCAGCAGCACGCCGATGCCGCCGGCGCCGACCAGCCCCAAGGCGGCCGATGCGCGCAGATTGCTTTCAAACAACAGCAATGCCTGACCAACCGCGAGCGGCAGGATTTGCGGCAGCAGGCCATAACGGATCACCTGCAGCCGTGACGCACCGGCCGACGCAACCGATTCAACCACGCCTCTACGTCGGTTTTCCATCGTTTCGGCAAAGATTTTGGCGAGATAGGGGGTTTCGGCGAGCACCATCGCGGTGACGCCCACCCGCGGACCCAGCCCGAACGCCGCCACCAGGATCATCGCCCAGACCAAAGACGGGATCGCCCGACCCAGGTCAAAGACACGGCGCAACAGGAAATGGAACACCGGTTGCGCCACGACGGTGCGCGCACCCAGCATGCCCAGCGGAAAAGCGGCAACCACCACGATCGCGGTGCCCAGAAATGCCATCGCCAGCGTTTGCGCCATCGCGACCAAAATCGCCCAGCCCTCGCCATTGGTGGTGGGTGGCCACATCAGCGCGAGGAGATGGCCGGAGCGGCTGAGTCCGCCCAGCAGCAGATCGAACGAAAAGCCAAGGTCCGCCGCCATTGCCAGCAAGGCCGCCAGCCCGCCTACCCATGATGCCCAGCGGCTGATACGTCGCAGCGGGGAAGGCGTGATCGCTGCAGGTGCGATCCGGCGCGCCAGTGGTAGCAGGTCGGGGGGATCGGCCAGCGCCATCACCGCACCGGCCCCAGCCCGAAAAAGCGGTGGCGCACGGCCTCCGACCCCAAATCCGCCGCAATGACCACCACCGCGATCATCAGCATCATCGCGAAATAGCTGTCGAACTGATTATAGGCGAGCGCGCTGGTGAGCTCCTGACCAATGCCCCCTGCACCAATCAAACCCAGCGCCGTCGACACCGACACATTGATCTC
>JBOFDB010000527.1:0-2435 GCA_051646545.1 Sphingomonas sp. | reverse complement strand
GCTGCAGCGCCGGCTGCCGAACCCTGGGCAAAAACATCGCTCGCCGGCAAGCCGACCAAACCAACTGCGGCTACCGCCGTCGCAATGCAATAAAGTCGATACATGTGATGCTCCAATTTTCCCGCGCCACAACGGTCGCAGCGTATTACCTTCGCAGCCAGCCGTCGAGGGCAGCAAATCCCATCATATTTTCCGGCCGTGACCACGCGGCCCCTTGTTCCCGCGGCCCGGTCGCGGTTGGATGCGTTGCCGGGCTTGAGAGGGTCCATGAAACAGCAGCGAGAGCGGGAGACCGCACCCCTTTGGGTGTGGCTGGCGTTCGGCCTGATGGCAATCTGCGCCGGGGTCTATCTTTCCGGCTACTGGATGGTCGAGGAATTGATCACCCACGTCCGGAAGTGACGCAGGGGGCGTGCATTTCGTCTACCCGTCGTGGCCGCGGCGTGCCGCCGCACGTTATCGCTTGGCCGCCACGGTGGATAACGGCGCAAATCTGGCCTATCTGCGTGGGAGTGATGCTGCTTCTTGAATCCCTCCCCACCGTGATCGGCACCGCGGCGGTTGCACCGGCGCTGCTGTTCCTGTGGCTGGTGATCGCGACGGGCGAGCGGCCGGGGCCGCCGGCGCGGGTCTGGTCCGCCTTTTTCCTCGGCGCGGCCAGCATTTCCCTGCTTGGCCTGGCGCGCGCTCCCTTCGCCAAGATCGTACTGGCCAGCGCCGACCATCACTGGCTCGGCATGGTGCTGCATTCGCTGCTCGGCGTCGCCGCACCCGAGGAGATCGTCAAGGTGCTCGTGATCGTCGCCGTCGGCATGCGCAGCCGCAGCCGGGGCGTCGATCCCATGGACACGGTGGTCTATGGCGCAGCGGCGGGGCTCGGCTTTGCGGCGTATGAAAACCTCGCCTATCTCGTGCAGCACGCCGACATCTGGCGTTCGCTGGCGGCGCTGCGCAGCGTGCTGACCGTGCCGTTCCACGGCGCGCTCGGCATCATCGCCGGCGCCTATCTGGCGATTGCGCGCTCCGGCACGGCGCTCGGCGCCAACCGGCACCATCGCGACTGGTCGCGTATTTCGAGCTGGGCCATGGTGCTGCTGGGTCCGATCGCGCTGCATGCGGCGTTCGATTTCCCGTTGCTGGTGCTGCAGCAGAACCCGGATCTTCCATCCACGACGCGGATGCTGCTCGGCGCCATTAGCATCCTGATCGGCTTTGCTTCCATCGGTTTTGCCGTTCGCCTGATACGCCGCGTCGGACGCCACCACGCCCCGCGCACGGAATTGGCGCGGGAGCGGCTGAGCGAACTGCGACGGATGTGGGCGCTGCTCGTGTTCGGCGGCGGCGCCGGCTTTGCCGGCCTTGCGTTCCTGCTCGGCGCGGCGCATCGCTGGCTGATCAATCCCGATCGCAACATGAGCGTGGTCGCCGGATCGGTCGGGCTGGTCGCCATCGTGGTCGGCGCGGCGCTGCTGATCGCCACCACCGCCGTCTATTTCCTCGGCCGCAACCGCCTGCGCGCCGCCTCGGAAGGATTTTCGCCGGCATCCGGTCAGGCCGAATAGGTTTGACTGGGCAGCATACACGCAAGCTATAATCCGACATCGATTTTTGGCAGCTCAGAGTTTTGGCAATGACCCTCCCCCACGATCTCAATGAAATGCAGGCCGGGATGCGCGAGGCCGTGCGCCGGCACTGGAAGGCCTTTTTGGTCGAAGGCATCCTGCTCGCGGTCATGGGCGTTGCCGCCGTGATCGTGCCGCAGGTGGCGAGCCTTGCGGTGACGATCCTACTCGGCTGGCTATTCCTGGTCATGGGCATGTTTGGCCTCGTCGCGACATACTGGGCGCGCGAGATGCCGGGGTTCTGGTGGTCGCTGTTATCGGCGGCGCTTGCCGTGCTCGCTGGCGCTGTCCTGCTGGCGAAACCGGCGCAGGGCGTGCTGACGCTGACGGTCGTGGTCGGCGCCTATTTCCTCGCCGAAGGGGTCGCCACCATTCTCTACGCGCTGGAGCATCGCCGCGAACTGTCCGAGCGCTGGTCGTGGCTGCTGATCTCGGGCGCGATGGACATCATCATCGCCGGCCTGATCTTTGCCGGCCTGCCGGGCTCGGCGGAATGGGCCATCGGCCTGCTCGCCGGCCTCAACATGATGTTCGGTGGCGCCACCCTTATCGGGATGGCGCTGGCTGCCCGAAAGGCCTGATACCGCAAGGTCTGATACCGCAAAGCTGATACCGCAAAGCCTGATACCGATCGGCAACACTTGGCGCATGTTCGCACCCATGGGGGATGACAAGCGGCTGCGGCTGGACTATCTGTCCTGCCATGATCAACCGCGCCACCAGCTCTTATTGGTACTTTAGCTACGACAGCTCGCTGGCGGCGGGAGGATCGCGCGCACTCTAGAAGTAGAAGTTGCAGCCAATATCCGAACC